>CALKVR010001128.1 GCA_938004815.1 uncultured Polyangiaceae bacterium
CCTGTCGTCGGTTCTTCTTCTTTCTCTTCCCCCTCCCACACGATGCGCGCCATCGCCCCCTCCGGATTCGCCTGCGCCGCCCCTGCGAACACCCTGTACGCCCACGCTGCCCCCAGCGCCGTCGCCAGCCCCAGGAACTGCGACGTCGACAGCTTGGCCTCGGGCGCGAGCGCGTACGCCTCGGGTCGCATCCTGAAGAACGCGACGAGGGGGACGAGCGCGAACGCGACCTGCGTGGCGAGCCTGACAGTTTTGTTACGAATGCTGGGCGCCACGCCCACGATGAACGCGCCCGCGAAGAGCGCGAACGTCAGCGGATAGAGCACGTGCGCCGCGACCGACGGCGGGACGCTGCCGCGCTGCGCGTCGTCGCGAAGAAACTCGATGGCGAAGCGGGCGAAGCCGTACAGGAACACGAACACGAGGAAGCTCTGCCCCCGGAACTGGCGGCGGGGGCGCATCCACAAGAGGAGCGCCAAGAGCGCGAGCCCGACGCCGGCCTCGTAGAGCTGCGTCGGGTGCACGGGCAGCGAGGCCTCGGCGTCGGGAGGAATGAAACCTTGCTCGAGGTGGTGGGCCCACGGCTCCGAACCGTCTCCGCCCTGCACCGTGCCCTCGGGCCAGTGCGGGAACGTGCCGAGGCGCTTCAGCCAGCCGGGCGCGCTCTCGGAGAGACGGTGACCGAAGTCGCACCCGTACAGAAAACAGCCGATCCGCGTGAAGAAGAGGCCGGCCGCGAGGCTGAGCACCCCCACGTCCGCCCACGGCAAGAGAGGAAACCGCTTCCACCGCATGTAGAGGACGGTCGCGAGGAACCCACCGAGGAAGCCGCCGTAGGCGACCATCCCCCCGCTGCGCAGCTCGAAGATCGAGGTGTCCTCTGCGTCGGTCGGGTTCGTCACGACGAACAACAGGCGCGCGCCGAGGAGCGCCGCGAGGGCGGTGATCACGTACGCGTTCGCCAGCATCTCTCGGGGTAGACCGTCGGCCTGTGCCCGCCCCAGCGTCAGGTACCAGCCGACGATGAGGGAGATGCCGAGCATGACGCCCCACGTGTAGATCGGGACCACGCCCACCCAGGGGAGCGGGAGCCGAAAGAGGACCGGGTGCACGCCCCCGTGATAGCCACGTGCGGTTTCGCACGGCAAGCCGCGTGGTAACCTTCGCGCGGTGCGCGCCGCCGGCCCGCTCAGCCTCCTCCTGCTTTCGACCGGGTGTGTGCCCGAAGGCCCGGCCACGCGCGAAGATCCCCCCGAGGCCCCCGAGGTGGCAGCGCCCGGGGCCGACGATCCCCCGCTCGAGGAGACCGGCTTTCGTGACGACTTCGAGCGCGTGGACATCGGCCCCGAGTGGCGGACGCTGGCGCCGGAGTGGGGCATCTCCGACGGCGCGCTCTGCGTCGAAGGAGCGCGGAATCGAGGCGCGTGGCTTCGCCGCAAGCTGCCCCACGCCGTCCGCATCGAGTTCGACGCCGTCGCCCTCACCGAGGAGGGCGACATCAAGGTGGAGCTCTGGGGCGACGGGCGCTCGGGCGCGACCAAGGCCTCCTACGACGACGCCACCGGCTATGTTGCCATCTTCGGCGGGTGGAAAAACTCTCTCCACGTGCTGGCGCGTCTCGACGAGCACGGCAAAGACCGCCTCGCCCTCACCCTCTCGGCGACATCCGAGGACCCTCGCGCGCTTCCGGCGCTCCCCCAGAGCCGGTACCGCTTCAAGTTCGAGCGGAAGCAGGGCAACATCGTGAGCTGGCTCGTGGACGGCCGCGTCTTGTTCCAGCTCGATGACCCTCGCCCCCTCGCGGGGCCGGGGCACGACCACTTCGCGTTCAACGACTGGACGGCGCGCGTCTGCTTCGACAACCTGCAAGTGGCGCCGCTCTGATGCAACCCACCGAGATCCAGACGAGCCTCGAAGAGCTCGAAGAGCGGATCGACCGGGTGCGCGCGCTCTACGAGCAGTACTTCTGCGGCATCGAGAAGATCGAGCCGCAGATCCCGCGCAAAGACGTCGATCGCCGCATCTACGTCTTGCGCAAAGAGCAGATCCGCAACACGGCCATGCGGTTCAAGTTCCAGACCCTCGTGCAGCGCTACAACACGATGTCGCAGCACTGGGGCCGGGTGCTGCGCGAGATCGAGAACGGCACGTTCAAGCGCGACCTGGCGCGCGCCGCCGCTCGTTTCGGCATCGACTCGGCGCTCACCGCCGTCGGAAAAAAACGCGCCGAGCGCCTGGCCAAGGGCCTCGAGGCGCAGCTCGACCGTGAGGCGCGCCGCAAGCAGGCGCAGAAGCAGCCCGACGACTACGAGGTCGTCGACGAGGCCGATCTCGAGTCGGTCGACGACTTCGACGATGACGCGCCCACGCCGCCGCCGCAGCGCGCGCCGGCCGCGCCGCAGTCGCAGCCCTTCGGCGTGGTCTATCCCACCGCGGGAGACGGTTTCGACGACGACGGTCCGTCTACCGATATCTCGGAGGTCCCGCCCGCCGCTGCCAGGGGGCACGGCCAGCGCGCCCACGCGCCTGCCCCCGTCGACCCGTACGGGCGCCACTTACAGGGCGCGCCTACCCCCTACGCTCCGCCGGTCGCGTCGCAGCCGGCGCCGCCGGCCCAGGCTGCGGGGGCCGACGCGCAGAAGAAGACGGGCGGTGGTCTGCGTCTGGGTGGGGGGCCCTCGCGGCGCGCCAACATGGACGCGCTGAAGCGCATCGCGAGCCTGGTGGAGCCCGACGACCCCGCGCCGCGCAAGCCGCTCCTGTCGAGCCCGATCGATGTCGACCTCGACCCTGACCCGGCGCCCGCGCAGGCGCGTTCGGCGCAGCAAGCCGCGCCGGCCGCTCAACCGGCGCAGCCGCAGCGCAAGCCGCTCCTGTCGAGCCCGATCGACGTCGATCTCGGTCCGGCGGTGGTCGAGCCCGCGCCCATCTCGACGCCTGCGCCCGCGCCCGCATCTCCACCCAGGGGCGCCGCTACGGCCTCGCCCGCAAAGGAGGCGTCGAGCAGGGGGCTCGGCCTCAAGCCACCACCGCGCGCCGCCGGCGAGGCGACCGCATCGCGCCCCCAACCGAAACCGGCCGCGGCAGAGGGCGGCCGCGCAGACATCTCCGACGGCCGGCTGCGCGAGATCTACGCGCAGTACGTGAACACCCGCCGCGAGCGCAACGAGTCGACCGCGGGGATCACCTTCGAGAAGCTGGCCGACAGCCTGCGCTCACAGGCCGACAAGCTCCGCTCGAAGCACGCCGCAAAGAAGGTCGACTACGAGGTCGTCGTCAAAGACGGCAAGACGCTCATCAAGCCGATCGTTCGTTGAGCCGGGCGCCGGTCAGGCGCGCACGATGCGGCAGTGCGTTCGAGCTTGCTTTCGGAGGCGGGCGCAGAGCCGCCCCAGGTCGGAGTCGTGGTCGACGATCGCGTTCGAGGCGGCTTGCCTCACGTCGGCGTTCGTGCCGTCGAGCGCCACCCACTCGCCGCGAAACGCGTCGGTGGCGGCGGGACGGGGACTGCTGCTTGCTCGCTCGGCGCGGGCTGGGGGAGCCGGCGCCGTATCTGCGGCGACCCCGCGAGGGGAGGGAACACCGCGGCTGACTGGAGGCATGACCTTGCTTCTTCGCCGTTCGCTTACCCCCCGCTCGCGGGCCCGTCAAGCGGGCTACCGGTGGGCGAGCGCGCGCGAATCAACCGCAAGGGATTCCGAGACCTTTGATGGTGCCGAGCACCGCCTGGGGGTTGCTCTTGCCGTTCTTCACGCCGGCGCTCAGCGCGTAGCACGTCTGCCGCTTCTGCTTGTCGCGCGCCCGCGCGCAGCACGAGTCGAACCCCGGGTGTTTGGTCGGGCCCGGGCCCGTCGTCGTCGGGCCGGTGGTCGGCCCCGTCGTGGGCTTGGTGCTCGGTGTGGTGGTGGGCCCCGGCTCGGCCGTCTCGGATGCGGTGGGCGCGGGGTCGGCGCTGTTCGACGCGGTTGGCGTAGCCGAGGACTCTCCGCCGCTCGACGAGCTGCCGGAGTCGCCGCCCGAGCTGGCCGCGTCGCCGGCCTCGTCGGGGTCCTTGTCCTTGTCCTTGTCCTTGTCTTTGCCCTTGGGGATTTCGACGGCAGCGGTGTCGTCGTCGCCGCCGCCGCTCCGGCCTTTGAAA
>CALKVR010001129.1 GCA_938004815.1 uncultured Polyangiaceae bacterium
ACACAAACAGAGTCCAGGGATCGACGACGAAATTTTGGTCACTTTTGTGCCCGCGGCCCGGCCCGGGGGTGGCCGTGGAATTGCTAGGCCGGTTCCCTGCCGCTGGATTGCCACACGGAACAAGCTCGACTAGGAGCTTGGCTGTTCAGGAGGCCGAGAAGCGATGGCCGAAGAAGCAGCGGAACTGGCGGGGGCCGCGCGCCCCTGGTTGGTCAGCCACCCTGCCGAATGGCGGCAGGTGGGGATCGTCGCCACCTACTGGTGCCTGCTCGGCTCGATGTACTTCGTGCCCGCTTGCCGGAACGTCGTCTTCCTCGGCGCGGCGTGCCTCTTCAGCTTCCTCAACGCGGTGGTCATCCACAACCACATGCACCAGGGCGTCTTCCAGTCGAAGACGCTCAACCACGCGTGGCGGCGCATCCTGAGCTTCGGCGCGCTCTACCCGGCGTCGGTGAACCTGCCGTCGCACAACCTCGTTCACCACCACTTCGACGACGACGGCCAGCCCGACTGGGCCGCGCCCGAGAACGTCGACTTCAAGTGGAACCTCTTGAACCTGATCCACTTCCCCAATGTCGCCGGCCCCAACACGTTCGCGGGCGTGCAGCGCTGGGCCGCTATCGGCGGGCGCGAAGAGTTCAAGCGGCAGTACGTCTACGACAACGTCTTCATGTTCGGGCTCACCGGCGCGCTCATGGTGGCCGACTTCTGGACGACGCTCTTCTTCATCGTCATTCCGCAGCTCTATGGCGCGCGGTGCATCCTCCGGATCAACATCATCCAGCACGATCGCTGCGACACGACGACCGAGTGGAATCACTCGCGAAACTTCGTCGGCCGCGCCTTCAACTGGATCATGTGCAACAACGGCTACCACACGATCCACCACAACCGCGCGGGGGTGCACTGGTCCGAGCTCCACACGTGGCACCAGCGTGAGGTCGTCCCGCGCATCGACCCGTCGCTCGACGAGCCGAGCATGATCAAATACCTCGCCCGCACCTATCTGTTGCCACGCAAGCGGCCGCCGGCGATCGACGTGGCGCGCGCCGAGCGGCGGAGCGCACCGCTGGCGATCGAGTCGCGCGACGTGCGCCGCGCGCAGGCAGCAGAAGCGGGCGCACGGGCGTAGGGGGTCACGAGCCGTGCTGTCGAACGAGATCATGGGCTGGGTGGCGCTCTGGATCCTCTGGGGTAACACCGCGCTCATCCTCCTCGCGGCGCTGAAGCGTGCCCGTACCCTTGCCCGGCGGCGCGCCGAGCTGCTCGCTCACGCTGGCGATCCCGAGCCGGGCGAGCGGTTCTTCCAGGCGCGGGTAGTGGCCGCGACCGGCGGCGCGCTCGGCGCGTTCGTCGTCGATCAGCTCGGCCGGTTCGGCGCCGGCGCCGCGCGTACGGTTCACTGGCACGACCGGCACGCACGCTCGGAGATCACGGGCGGCACCGTCGAGGCTGAGGGCCGGCGCCTGACGATCGAGCCGACCGACGGCGGCGAGGTTTGGCTCGGCGCCGACGAGGTCGACGCCGCCTCGATCTGTCCGAGCCGCGGCGTCTTCGAAGAGGCCTACCCGTCGGCCAAGAAGACCCGCGGAGTGGAGCGTGAGGTGCGCGTGCCGATCCCCGAGGGCCGCACCGTTTGGGTCCACGGCGTCGTCGAAGACCGCGCCGGCCAGGCTACGGTCGCGCCGCCGCCGAACGGCAAGCTCCTCGTCGCCGCGATGAACCCCGTCGTGTGGCTCGGCCGCCGCGTCCGCTTCGTCCAGCTCGTGTTCGTCCCGGGCATCATCCTCGGCGCGGCCATCCCCACCGCGCTCGCGCTCCAAGCGCCGGTCTTCGACAGCCCCACGAGCAAGCTCGGCGGCCTGCTCGGCCTCGCCTACTTCCTCGTCGTTCTGCCCGCCGGCACCGCCCTCCGCGATTTCTTGCGGGAGCCTTCGCAGCGCTTCGTCCGCGGCGTCTGGGCCGACCCTGCGCCTGCCACGTCGACCGCGGCCGCGAGCGCGCCGGCCGAGCTCCCCCTCAAAGGCCGCGGCTGAGTCAGGCTCCGCCGCCCGAGCTTGAATTGCTCGCGCTGGTGCTGCTCGAGCTGCCGCTCGTGCTCGTCGCGGACGACGACGACGCCACGCTCGACGACGGCCCCGCGCACTCGTTCCCGCAGCACGTCGAGCCGTGACACGACTCGTCGTCGCAACCCCCGAGCAACGAAGAGCCCGCGCCCAACATCACGACCGTCACCAAGATCAAAGCTCGCATGGATAGGAAATACCCTATCGCGAGCCGTGCGCACTATGTCATGCTGTCTGTCACAATGACAGTTGGTATGACGAGTCGACCCGCTGACCCCTCACCCCTTCGCCGCGAGCAGGCGAACGCGGTGCGCGAGCGGATCCTCGATGCGACGGTGCGCGTGATCGAGGACGGGGGCGAGCCGACGATGCGCGCGGTGGCGCAGGCCGCGGCGATCGCGGAGCGCACGCTCTACCGGTACTTCGCCACGCGCGACGAGCTGAACGACGCAGTGGTGCCGCGCATCACCGCCCGCGCGAGCGCGCCCATGCCCCAAGACGTGCGCGGGCTGCCCGCCTACCTGCGGGCGTTGTTCACGACGTTCGACGCGAACGCGCGGCTGACGCGGGCGCTCGTCCACGCGAAGTGGGCGCCGACCAACGTCTCACGGCCGAGGAACCTCGAGGCGCTCCGGGCGCTCGTCGACGCCGCTCATCCCACGGCGCCCGCGACGGATCGCGCGTCGGCGGCGGCGTCGCTGCGCGTCCTCTACTCCGCGGCGTCGTGGGCCTATCTCGCGGACTGCGGCTTCGATCTCGAGGCCAGCATTCGCCACGTCGCGTGGAACACCAGGGTCGTGCTCGCCGAGCTCCAGAGGCTGCCGGGGCCGCCGACGCGAAAGAAAGGGTCGAGGGGTCAACATGCGTGAAGGTGAAGTCGCGTCTCCGTCACCCGGAGAGAAGATCACGTGCATTCGCTCGGGCCAGGCCGGCGGCCCGTTCATCTTCGAGCTCGAGCTCGCTCCCGGCAGCGGGAGCCCGCCCACGCACACCCACGACGAGGGCGACGAGACGATCGAGATCCTCGAGGGCGAGATGGGCTGGAGGGTGAACGGCAAGAAGCTCCACATGAAGACGGGCGACAAGATGACGCTCACGCCCGCCGACGCTCACACCTTCTGGAACGCGTCCAAGACGCAGGTGCTGCGGGCGCGGGTGACGCACGGCGCCCGATTCGAGCGCTTGATCGCCCAGCCCAACCTGACCGCCGTCCTCATGTACCTCGTCTACGTCGATCCGGGCGCGTCCCGGTCTTCGAGCCCTCTCATGAACGCGGCGGTGCGGGTGGCGGCTTGGGTCGGCAAGCTCCGGGGGGTCAAGCCCGTGGTAGAGCAGCTCGACGGGTAGCGCGCAGTCGGCGCCTTTGCAGCGCCGCCGCGCCAAGCGCGAGGACGAGCCACGCGCCACCCGCGGTCTCGGCTCCGCGAACCGCACAACCCCCAGCCGGGTAGAACCCGCTGTCGTCAGGCCCGCCGTCGTCGTCGTCGGGCACATCGTCGTCTGCGGGGGGCTGCGCGGTCACGCGGAGCAGAGCTTGGTCGGTGCGGCCGGTCTCGTCGCTGACGCGCACCTTGAGCACGTGAGTGCCCTCGGCGAGATCGAGCGCGAGCGTGGCCCCGCTCAGCGTCTCGTCGAACGCGCCGTCGTACTCGCGATCGACCTCGATCGTCAGCGCACCGCCGTCCGGATCGGTCGCGGCCACCGTCACCTCGGACGGGCCGGTCGCGACGGTGAACGCTTGATCGTCGACCTGGGGCGCCGAGCCGGCCGGGGGCGCCTCGCCAAAGATGGCGCGGTACACGTCGAGCTTGCCGTGACCGTAGTCCTCGTTCGGCACCGCGCCGGTGAAGGCGTCGCTGACGGCGCCCGCGCGGATCTTCTCTTTGACCTGGTCGCCGGTGACGTTCGGGTCGGCCTGCACGATGAGCGCGCTCGCTCCGGCCACGTGTGGGCTCGCGCCCGACGTGCCGCCGTAGATCATGTACGAGAGCTCGCGCTCGTCGAAGCGGGCCGGGACGATGGGGTTGTCGGGCGCCGAGATCCAGAGGATCGGCTCGCCGTCGATTCGCCGCCCGCGCCCCGAGTAGAACGCGCGCTCGCCGGAGGTCGCTGGGAACGGGCTGCCGGTGAACGCCGAGTCGTGACCGGTGAAGGCGGCGATGGCCATGCCGTGGTCGGCCGTCCCGGGCCAGCCGATGAGGTGGTCTTCACTCGAGCTCTCGGGAAAGTGCATGCCGAGCCCCCAGCCGCTGATCTCGTCCTGAACGTACGCGACCAAGGTGAACGGCTCGCCGGCCGGGTCCGACGGATCGATGACGTCGAGCTGCCACGTGCCGCCCGGAACCTCGCCCGGCGGCCCCGCCGGCGGGTAGAGGTAGAAGAGCGCCATCGCGGTGCCACGGCTCGAGTCGTCGCGGTAGCCGGCGATCTCGAGCTCGGCGTCGAACGGCTCCTGGAACCCGAACGGGCCGAGGGGCAAGACGTAGCTCGCCCCGCCCGGCCGCGTGAGCGTGAGCTGGAGATCACGGCTGGTGTCGCGCCAGAGGAGGGTGAAGCCCATGAACGACGCGCCGAGATCGGCGGGCACCTCGATCGGGATAGTCGTGATCGACCCTGACGATACCGTCTTCTTGTAGAGCTTCTGCGAGGTCGAGAGG
>CALKVR010001130.1 GCA_938004815.1 uncultured Polyangiaceae bacterium
CTGCTGATCTTCGTCGAGAAACGGCGCGTCGGTCGCGAGCGCGTCGTCCTGGCGCTCGGCGACCGGAACCTCGCCCGCCGCGAAGCGGGCGCACACGCGCCGGAGCACGCGGAGGCTCGGTCGATCGAGCGCGCGCGCCAAGCGCCAGCCGTCGATGTCGTCGGCGATGGGGAGCGTCTCGCGATCCAGGATGTCGCCCGTGTCGTACTCCGGCGCGAGGCGGTGGCACGTCACACCCGTCACGGCGTCACCCATGAGGATGGCCCACGTCACCGGGTCGGGCCCGCGATGCCGCGGCAGCAGCGACGGGTGCACGCCGATGCCGCCGAGCCGCGACGACGCCGGCAGGGATGCGGGTCGTCCAGAACCAGCTCACGACGAGGTCGGGCGTGAGCGAGAGCGCCCGCTCGGTAAAAGCGCGATCGAGCCTGGGGCGGTCGACGACCCGGTCGCCACCGAGGGCGCGCCGCAGCCGCCGGCGCCCGACGGTGTCGGTGCGGCTGAGCGCCGCGAGCACGACTTCGTGCCCATCGGCTGCCAAGAGGCACGCCGCCAGGGGGAGGCCGAGGAAGAGGATCCGCACGCGATTCGCCTTCTAGGAGGTCGCCGAAAAGTTTTCCAGTCGCGGGGCGAGCAGGTAGTTGCGACCGAGATGGTCGGGAATGCCGCCAGCCGCTTTCGCAACCAGGCGATCCGCCAGGGGCACCGTTACGACCCCTCTGCGGCCTCGAGGCCGATCCTGGTGTTCGACAACGTCTACAAATCCTACCGCCCGGATCAACCGGTGTTGCGGGGGATGTCGCTCACGGTCGAGCGAGGCGAGTTCGTGTTCGTCACCGGGCCCTCGGGGTCGGGCAAGAGCACGCTGCTTCGGCTCATCCACCGCACCGAGCGCGTCGACGATGGCCGCCTGCTCTTTCTCGGGCGCGACGTGGCGCGGCTCCCCGAGAGCGCCATCCCAGCGCTCAGGCGAAATGTCGGCGTCGTGTTCCAGGACTTTCGCCTGGTGCCCGGCTGGAGCGTGTACGACAACGTCGCGATCGCGCTCGAGGTCATCGGCTTGCCGCAGCGGTTGATCCGCACCCGCGTGGGCGAAGCGCTCGAGCGCGTCGGCCTCGCCGGCCGAGGCGGCGACGCCGCTCGCGTCCTCTCCGGCGGCGAGCAGCAGCGCGTCGCGATCGCGCGGGCGATCGTGCACGAGCCGGCGCTCATCCTCGCCGACGAGCCCACCGGCAACCTCGATCCCCAGCTCGCGATCGACATCCTCGGCATGTTCGAGGACATCCACGAGACCGGGACGACGGTCCTCTTCGCCACCCACGACCGCTCGCTGCTCGATGTGCGGCCACGCCGCGTCGTCATCCTCGACGAAGGCAAGGCCACCGACGTCCCGAGCGGGCTCGGCGAGGACGACGCGGACCTGGCTGGTGACGACCCCTACGCGGACTTCGAGACTGACGGCGACCTCGCGGTCGCTTGACGAGGAGCGAAATGACGAGCGGAGGCTTGGGTCCTAGGACGTTCGGTACCTGGCGGGCGGGTCGCAGCGACTGGCGCCTGCAAGTCCTGACGGTGTTTTCGCTCTCGGTCGCCTTCGTGTGCCTCGCCGCGTCGCTCCTCGTGGTGACGAACGTCGAGGCGCTCCGTGACCGCTGGTCTCGGGCCGGACGCGCGACCGTCTACCTGAAGGACGCGACCAAAGAGGCCGACGTAACGGCGCTCTCCCAGGCGCTCCAGCAGACGGCCGGCGTCGCGCGCGTTCGGCACGTCACGAGCGACGAAGCGCGGCGCGAGGTCGTCGCGACCGACGAAGCGCTCTCTGCGTTGCCGGCGCGCGCGTTCCCCGCATCGATCGAGGTGGCGTTCGACGACTCGGTCACCGACGAGCAGCTGAAGACGATCGCGCTCAAGCTTCGCGCCCTGCCCGCGGTCGACTCGGTCGAGACCTACGAGCGCTGGACCGAGCGTCTGTCGTCGGTGCTCGGCGGCGGGGTGACCGCGGCCGCGTGCCTGTTCGTGATCGTCCTCGCGGCCGTCATCAGCGTGGTGGCCTCGACGATGCGCCTCTTGCTCCAGCGGCGCAAGATCGAGGTCGAGGTGCTCCGCCTCGTGGGCGCGACCGACCACTTCGTCCGCCGCCCCTTCGTGATGGAGGGCGCCACCCAGGGCGCGATGGGCGCGGCGCTCGCGCTCGCGATGCTCGGGATCATGTTCCTCCTCGTGCGGCAGCGGTTCGACCACCACCTGGCCAACATGCTCGGCGTGATGCCGAGCTTCCTCCCCTGGCCGATCGCCCTCGGCATGATCGCCCTCGGGGGGATGCTGGGCGCCGCGACCGCGTTCTTCAGCCTGCGTCGGCTCACGACCGTATGAAAAAGCTCGGCGGCACCACGGCCCTGGTCAGCCTCGCCCTCGCGAGCGGCGTCGCGTTCGGCGTGCCGGCCGGCAAGGACCCGCTGGCCAACCTGCCCGCCAGCCCCAGCGACGCTGCCGCCCACGCGCCCATCATCGCGCCGCCGACGTCACCGTTCGAGATCGAGAGCACGCTCAAGCGGTACGACGAAGAGGAGCGGCGCATCGCCGGCGAGCTCGACGGCATCGAGAAAGAGCTCGCCATCCTGGACGAGCGCGTCATCGGGCGGGGCAAAGTGTACTTCAAGCAGGTGCGGGCCGGCCTGCTGCCGGCGGGAGGCGGCTTCGACGAGCTCGTCGATCACGCCGCGCGCGTCGAGCGCACCCGCCTCGCGCTCGCGCGCGACCTCGACCAACAGAAGGTGCTCCGCAAGAAGCGCGACGCGTTCACCGATCGGCTGACGCGGCTCAAGGTCGAGCGCGCGCCGCTCGCCATGCAGCGCGAGGCCGTGGCGAAGGCCAAGAACGTGATGCGCATGGCCGACGAGCGACGGGCGGCGTTCGACCGCGCGTTCGAGAGCTCGACGGCACCGCCCGACTACGTCGCCATCTACGGCGCCGACCTGGGGCCGAGCGACGCCTCCGACGGCGCCGCGTTCGCGTCACTCTATGGCCGGCTACCGCTTCCGATCTCGGGCCGCACCGAGGTCACCAAGCTCGACGCGTCGAGCGGCTCGGGGCCCGCGCTCGAGCTGCGCGCGACCGGGAGCGCGTCGGCCCGGAGCGTCGCGCGCGGTCGCGTCGTCTTCGCCGACAACTACCAAGACCTGCGCGTCACCGTCGTCCTCGACCACGGAGAGCGGCACTTCACCATCTACGGCAACCTCGAGCGCAGCGACGTGAAGGTCGGTGAGACCGTGGGCGCGGGCGCGCCGATCGGGCCGGTGGGGAGCCGAGGGCTGGATCCTTCGCTCTTGTATTTCGAGATCCGGAAAGATGGGCGGTCGGTGGAGCCGGCGCCGTGGTTCGGGTTGTAGGGAGAGGGAGAGGGAGAGGGAGAGGAGAGATCGGGCACGGGCACGGGCACGGGCACGGGCACGATTCGGGGTTCGGGGACGGGGAACGGGGCGCGGATTTGACGCTCGGGGTGGGTGGCGTGTCACCAGGGTGTGCA
>CALKVR010001131.1 GCA_938004815.1 uncultured Polyangiaceae bacterium
GTATCACGCGACCGCCGAGGTCGCGCGACGGCTTTCGGCGGCGGGGTTTTCGGAGCTCGACGAGCGAGAAGCTTGGTCGCTCGGCCCTGGGGACAAGCGGTATGTGATCCGGGGCGGCTCGACGATCCTGGGGTTCGTGGTGGGCGGCGAATCGCCGGCGGCGGCCGGGTTTCGCATGATCGGGGCGCACACCGACTCGCCGAACTTTCGGGTGAAGCCCCACGCGGACGTGCACAAGAACGGCTACCGGATGGTCGGGGTCGAGGTGTACGGCGCGCCGCTCTACTCGACCTGGCTGGATCGCGATCTGTCGATCGCGGGGCGGGTGCTGCTGTCGCGCGGCGCGAAGCTCGAGGCGAAGCTCGTGCGGCTTCCGCGGGCGGTCGCGCGCATCGCCAACGTCGCCATCCACCTGAACCGCGGCGTGAACAAGGACGGCCTCGTGCTCAACGAGCAGAAGCACCTGTCGCCGCTGCTCGGCGTCGGCGACAAGACCGACTTCAAGAAGATCATCGCCGGCGAGCTGGGTGAAGACGTCGCGGATCTCGTCGCGTTCGATCTCATGGTGTTCGACACCGCGCCCTCGTCGCTCGGCGGCCTCGCCGGCGAGCTCGTGTTCGCGCCCCGGCTCGACAACCTCGGGAGCTGCCACGCGGCCACGATGGCGCTCGTGAACGGCGCGGGCGCGGCCTCGCCGCACACGCGCCTGATCGCCCTCTACGATCACGAGGAGTGCGGCTCGCTCAGCGCGGTGGGCGCCCAGGGCACGGTCCTGCGCGACACGCTGCGCCGCATCGTCGAGGCGCGCGCGGGCTCCGAGCCACAGGCGTTCGAGCGCGCGATGGCCCGATCGCTCCTCGTCTCGGCCGACATGGCCCACGCCGTCCACCCCAACTACGCCGATCAGCACGAGCCGGACCACCAGCCGCAGCTCGGCAAGGGCCTCGTCATCAAGTCGAACCAGAACCAACGCTACGCCACGAACGGCGAGACCACGGCGCGGTTCACGGCCGCCTGCAAAGAGGCGGGCTTCGCTCCGCAGCACTTCGTCACCCGCAGCGATCTGCCCTGCGGGAGCACCATCGGGCCGATCACCGCCGGTGAGCTCGGCGTCCAGACCGTCGACGTCGGCGCCCCCATGCTCAGCATGCACTCGTGCCGCGAGATGGCCGGCGCCGCCGACGTCGCGCTCGCGATCGGCGCGTACGCGGCGGCGCTCGAGATGGGGTACTAGGACACGAACGCTCAATCCGTTCGGGTGACGATCTCGGCCTGGAGGATCTCGCGCTCGCGGGCGCAGAAGTCGTCGATGGCGGCGGCGAAGCGGGGGTCGGAGACGACGTGGATGCTGTGGGTGAGCGTCGGCGAGAAGCCGCGCGCGACCTTGTGCTCGCCGCCGGCGCCGGGCTCGAAGCGCAGCTTGCCCTCGGCGATGGATCGCTCGATGCCGTGGTAGAAGCACACGTTGAAGTGGAGGAACGGCACCTCGGCGTGCGCGCCCCAGTAGCGGCCGAAGCGCGCGGTCTTGCCCAGCAGGTTGAACGCACCGGCCACGGCGTGGCCCGAGCCGTCGCGCGCGAGCACGACCTCGAGGTGCTCGCTCATGGTGGAGCAGATGGCCTCGAAGAACGCGCGCGTCAGGTAGCGGCGGCCCCACATGAACTTGTCGACGGTGGTGAGATAGAGCTCGTACATCGTGTCGGCGATCGCGGGGGTCAGATCGCGGCCGGTCAGGCTCACGATGGTGAGCCCCTGCTCTGCCGGCGCGCGGCGCTCGCGGCGGATCTGGGTTCGCTTCTTCGACGGGACGCTCTTCAAGAAGTCCTCGAAGGTGACGTATCCGTCATTCTTCCAGTGGAACTGCACCCCGCTCCGATGGGTGAGCCCCATGCGCCCGAGCGCCACCGCGTCCTCCTCGGGCAGAAAGAGCACGTGCCCGCTCGAGAGCCCGGCCTTCTCGGTGATCGTCGCGACGCCGGCCGCGAACGCGGAGAGGGCGAAGCCCCGCTCTTTGCCGCGCGCCACGAGCACGCGTGGGCCGGTCGCAGGGGTGAACGGCGAGGCGACGAGGAGCTTCGGGTAGTACGAGACCTTGAACTTGCGCGCCGCGTTCGCCCACGCGTAGTCGAAGACGAACTCACCCTCGCTGTGGAGCTTGAGGTAAGCCGGCGCGACGCACACGAGGTCGTCGTCCTCGAAGAACGCGAGGTGGTGCGGCACCCAGCCGCGGTCGGCCGTCGCGCACCCCGTCTCCTCGAGGGCCGAGAGCCACGCGGCGCGAAAGAACGGCGCGTCGTCCAGAGGCTCGAGCCGATCCCAGAGCGGCGCGATCTCTGCAAACGACTCGTACGCTCGAAGCGTGATCGCACGCCCTTCCGGCATCGCTCGGGTAGCCTCAGCGCCGAATCTGGAGGAAGAACCGGTCGACGGTGGGGGCGAGACCGGGCAGTGCCGCCTCGTCGGGCACGGGTGGGCTCCTGCGGAACCGCCCCGAGCGCGGCTCCGCTGCTTCACGCCGCCACACGGCCGCGTCGGCGCCGCGCGCTTCGCCGCCGAGGATCATGCCGGCCTCGTTGCTGCCGACGACGAACGCCGGGTAAGCCTCGCTCCATGCTCGCAACAAGAACGTCACGTCGCTCACGACGTCCTGCTGGTAGTCCGCGCAAGGCGGCATGTAATAGAGCCGTCCTCCAACGACCTCGAGCCGGCCGCTGACGGCCGGCCAGGTCGCCGGATCTTCCGCATCGAAACCCTGGGGGCGGCGCAACTCGACCGGAAAACGCACGGTTTCCCTGGGCAAGAGCGTCGCGTCGTCGAGTCGCAGCGTCACGTTCGCGAGCATGGTGCCACCCGAGACCGCCGACGGCAACGCGGCCGCCCGCTTCGCTGTAAGGAATCGTGAGCTACGCGCGGTGTCGAATCGAGGGTTGACGAGCGCCACACGGGTTCGTCATCCTCTCGATCATGAGGCGCTTCGTTCAGAGCTTTCCCTTTCTGCTCGTGATGGGTGTGTGCTCGCACGCCGCGTGCGGCGACTCCGAGCTCGGCACGAGCTCCGCCGCGGTGGGCCCCGTCGGCTCGCAGGGCGCCGGTTACCACCCGGCCTGCAACCTCGACCGCCGCGACGGTTACTGCAACTTCATCGGGCAGAACCCAGAGACGTGCGAGTGCTTCGACTGCGTCGACAGCGCCGCTTGTACGAACAAATGCTCGAACGACGGCGCGTGCGACTTCGGCGATGACGCCGAGGACTGTTCGTGCGCCGACTGCAACCCCGGCCCGAACTGCGGCGGAAACGCGGACCAGAGCAGCGGCATGCAACAGCAGAGCAGCCAGCAGGCGAGCTCGACGGCCGACTCATCGAGCAGCGATGCGAGCTCGTCGTCGATGAGCTCTTCTGCGATGAGCTCGTCGTCCGGTGGCCAGGGCGGCCAGGGCGGGATGTGACCTCTTTTCGGGCCTGACAGGTGGGGGTGCTCGTTGCCCCTGTTCCTGCCATTTCCTCCCCCTGCCCCCTCCACTGCGT
>CALKVR010001132.1 GCA_938004815.1 uncultured Polyangiaceae bacterium
GGCGTCCTCGCGCGGCTGCGGGCCCCGGGCGAGACCGGCTACAAGATCCCGCGCGGAGGCCTCTTCGAGGTGGTCTCGTGCCCGAACTACCTGGCCGAGATGCTGGAGTGGATCGGCTGGGCGATCCTCACCTGGTCGCTCGCGGGCGCGTCGTTTGCGCTCTACACGATCGCCAACCTCGCCCCGCGGGCGATCGCCCATCATCGGTGGTACCGGGAGAAGTTCCCCGACTACCCCCCCGGGCGTCGCGCCCTCGTGCCGTACCTCCTCTGAGGTCAGGCGGGGGGCGTCGGCGTAACTCTGTCTAGAGACACGATGCGGGGGCGGTGCTAGGATCCCAGGCCTTCGGAGGCAGCGATGCGGCATCAAGGCATCCTTACGGTCGCTCTCGTGTTCGGCGCCGCGTGCGCGGACGGTCTCAACAGCGACGGCTCGGGCGGCGGCGGGAGCAGCACGGGCGACTGGACGGGTAGCACCGCGTCGTCGAGCGCGAGCGGCTCGGGCTCGTCGAGGGCCAGCGCGAGCACGAGCGGCGCGAGCACGACGACGACGAGCGCCACGAGCAGCAGCGCCGAGAGCTCGTCGAGCGCGGGCGGCGGCGGTACGGGGGGCGGCGGCGGCGGCGACGAGACGCCACCGACGGTCGTCTCCGTCACCCCGGTCGAGGGCGCGACGGCGGTGCTCTCGCTCACCAAGCTCACCGTCACGTTCTCCGAGGCGATGGCGCCGGGGTCGATCACCGCGACGACGAACAGCACCTGCTCCGGGTCGGTGCAGATCTCGAGCGATGACTTCAGCTCGTGCGTGCCCGTCACGGGCGGGGCCACGACGAGCGACGACATCACGTTCACGCTCTCGCCGACGGCGGCGCTCGGCAGCCTCGGCCAGTACCGCATCCGCGTCACCGCCGGCGCGACCGACCCCGCCGGCAACGCGCTATCGCCTGCGTTCCAGAGCGGCGTCGGCTTTCAGGTCGGCTTTCGTCACACCGTGACCATCGACGGCATCAACGACTTCTTCCCGATGTCGGACACGTTCGCGACCTCGACCGCGGGCACCGAGCTCTACGTGACCCACGACGAGACTGATCTGTTCGTCGGGCTATCCAGCCCCGACATCGCGCCGCAGAGCGCGGGCAACAAGTTCGTCTACTTCCTCTTCTCGACCGACCCATCGCTCGTCACCGGCAACGCGCTGTCGAGCGACGGCAAGGCCAGGTTCGGCACGAACAAGGCGATGACGTGGCACTACAAGGAGCGCATCGCCGGCGGGACGTACAGCGAGTACCGCGTCGGCGACCCCGCGGGGTGGGCGAACGATTGGGGCACGCAGAACAAGGCATCGAACGTCGCGACGGGCTTCCTGGAGGCGCGGATCGCCCTCTCGGAGCTCGGCGGCGCCGCGCCGGCGAGCCTCTCGGTCACCGCGTACACCGTCGACTACGCCGGCGATGGTGGCAACGGCTGGCTCTACAACATGTTTGCGGGCGCGACCGACGGCAGCGGGGCGCAGCCGCGCGACGTCGTTCGCCACGTCGCGCTCACGCTCCCGGCGGCGCTCGTACCGAACGACGCGAGCCACCTCGCCACCTTCTGACCCACCAGCTGGATCAGTCTTCGCCGGCCGCCGACTCGAGCGCGGCCGCGATCTCGGCCGTCTCGTCGACCGAGCCGCCCGACTGCTTCGCGTAGTAGCGCTTGGGGCCGCCCCACGGGTTCTTGTCGAGGTCGAGACAGAGGTCGAACGGGTCGGCGTCGCATTTCTTGATCGTGTACGAGAACTCGGCCTTCTTGTCGGTCTGCGGAAACTTCAGCTTCACCGTCGACTCTTCGCGCGCGTACTCGAAGATCTCGAGGTGGATGTCGTAAGCCGACGACTTCGAGACGGCGCCGCGCTTGGGCCGCGAGGCGACGACGAGCGCGTGCACGTGCTGCGTCTTTTTCTCGGGGAGCTTTTCGAACCAGATGCGCCCGTGGAGCAGGCTCGGATCCTCGCCCTCGGCGGTCGACCCGCAGGAGATCATCGAGAGCGCGAGCGCGGCCGCGCCGACGCCGGCCCAGAGGTGATTCGTGGAGCGCTTCATGGGCCGAAGCGTACGCGATCGGTGCGGGGCGTGAG
>CALKVR010001133.1 GCA_938004815.1 uncultured Polyangiaceae bacterium
CCGCGAGGGCAGCCTCTTCCTCCGTCGGGACGTGGGCGTACCCCAGCAGATCGTTCTTGTATCGCTCCAAAAAGCCGGTGTCGTAGCGACCGGCCGCGAACTCGGGGTGGGCGAGGAGCTTCTGGTGGAACGCCAGGTTCGTTCGGATCCCCGTGACGACGTACTCGGACAGGGCGCGCTGCATCCGGGCGAGGGCGGCGTCGCGGGTGGGCGCCCAGGCCGTGATCTTCGAGATCAGGGGGTCGTAGTGGCTGGGGACCTCGGCCCCCGCGTAGTAGCCCCCGTCGTCACGCACCCAGGGGCCCATCGGAGCGCGGAGCGCCTCGATCTGGCCGGGGCTCGGCAAGAACCCGCTCTGCGGATCCTCGGCGTAGACCCGGCACTCGATGGCGGCCCCGCGCCGGGTGATGGCGCGCTGCTCGTAGCCGCGGCGCTCGCCCTGGGCGATGCGGACCATCTCGGCGACGAGGTCGAAGCCCGTGATCCACTCGGTCACCGGGTGCTCGACCTGGAGGCGCGTGTTCATCTCGAGGAAGTAGAACTCGCCGTCTTCACCGAGCAGAAACTCGAACGTGCCGGCCGAGAAGTACCCGACCGAGAGGGCGCCCTTGACCGCGACCTCGCCCATCCGCTCGATGAGCTCGGGGGTTGCCACCGGACACGGCGTCTCTTCGACCACCTTTTGGTGGCGCCGTTGAATCGAACAGTCGCGCTCGAAGAGGTGCACCATGTTGCCGTCGCGATCGCCCAGCACCTGGATCTCGACGTGGCGCGGGTTGATGATCGCCTTTTCGATGTAGACGGTGCCGTTGCCGAAGGCGCGCTCGGCCTCGCTGCGGGCCCGCTCGAGCGCCCCCGCCATCTCTTCTCGTGAGTGCACGAGGCGCATGCCCTTGCCGCCGCCGCCGAACGCCGCCTTGAGCAGCACCGGGTACTTGACCCGCTCGGCCGTCGCGAGCGCCTCGTCGACCGTCTCGGCGCTGCCGCCGGGCGTCACGGGCACGCCCGCAGCCGCCATCTTGGCGCGCGCCCCCGTCTTGGACCCCATCTGCCGCATCGCGCTCGCGGGCGGGCCGATGAACGTGATCTTGGCGCGCTCGCACGCCTCTGCGAAATCGGCGTTCTCGCTGAGGAACCCGTAGCCAGGGTGGATCGCGTCGGCGCCCGCCTTCTTCGCCGCGCCGATCACCTTGTCGATGTCCAGGTAGCTCTCGCGCGCGGCCGCGGGCCCGATGCCGTACGACTCGTCGGCCATTCGCACGTGCAGCGCGTTGCGATCCGCTTCGCTGAAGACCGCGACCGATCGGATGCCGAGCTCGCCGAGCGAGCGCATGATCCGAACCGCGATCTCTCCCCGGTTGGCGATGAGGACCTTTTTGATCACGGGCCCTTTTGCCATGTGTCGGGCCTGGAAAAAAGGCGTTATCACGAGGCGTGGCTTCGGAAGACACGCCCGCCGAGAAGCCCGAGCGGGTCCTCAGCGTCAGCGAGCTCGACCGCGGGCTGAAGCTGCTGCTCGAGCGGCGCACCGAGGGGCTGCTCGTCGGCGGTGAGGTCACCGCGCTCAAGGAGCACGCGAGCGGCCACGCCTACTTCACGCTGCGCGACGAGCGCGACGACGCCTCGATCGACTGTGTGCTCTACCGCTCGGGCCCGGTTCGGGCGCGCCGTCTGCTCGCCGACGGCGCGCGCGTCGTGGTCAAGGGGCGCGTGACCTTCTACGCGCCGCGTGGCCGCGTGCAGTTCATCGTCGACGACGTGCGTCTCGCCGGGCGCGGCGCGCTCCTCGAGGCGCTCGAGCGCCTGAAGAAAAAGCTCGCGGCCGAGGGGCTCTTTGCGCCGAAGAAAAAGCGCCCCTTGCCCAAGGAGCCGCGCGCGATCGGGGTCGTGACGAGCGCGCAGGGCGCGGCGCTCGCCGACATCGTCCGCGTCGCGTTCCGACGCGGGGGCGCGCGCCTCGTCGTCTGCCCCGCCCCGGTGCAAGGGCAGGGGGCGGGCGCGCTCCTCGCCCGCGCGCTCCGTCTCGTCGCCCAGCACCCCGAGGTCGACGTCGTGATCCTCGGTCGCGGCGGCGGCTCGACCGACGATCTCGCGCCGTTCAACGAAGAGGACCTGGTCCGCGCCGTCGCCGCGTGCCCCGTGCCGGTCGTGGCTGCGGTCGGCCACGAGATCGACTCCACGCTGGTCGATCTGGCCGCCGACGTTCGGGCCGCGACGCCGTCCCAGGCCGCCGAGCTCGTGGTGCCCGATGCGCGGGCCCGCGCCGCGCTCGTCGGCCAGCTCGCGACGCGCCTCCGCCGCGCGGCGCTCCGCGTGATCGCCGACCGGCGCCAGCGGCTCGACGACTTCGACGGAGATCTCGAGAGCCTGGTCACG
>CALKVR010001134.1 GCA_938004815.1 uncultured Polyangiaceae bacterium
CCGCGCCCGTAGCGCGCGACGAGGCCGACCTCGAGATCGTCGAGGAGATCGTGGTAGCCGCCGGGCTCGCGGCCCCCGCGTCGGTCGTCGTAGCGCTTGGCGAACTCGTCGTAGTAGCGCTGCGATCGGGTCTCTTCGCCTCTCACGAGGGCTAGATACCACGCTCGGCCCGAGGCGCGCTCAGAAGGACGCGTCAGAAGGAGAGGTGCAGTCCGAGCCCCATCGCGGACGGCGCGCCGGGCACCCCCGTCACCTCGAAGCTCGGCGGCGGTGGCTTGGGGGGCTTCGGCGGCAGCGGGCGCGGCACCGTCCGACGCTCCTCGCCTTCGAAGCTCACCTGCGCCTCGATGAAGCCGGCGATGATCGCGACCCCGAGCACGGCCATGCTCACGTTGTTCGCGATGCGGAGCTGCTCGAGGCGTGCGCTCACGGCGGGTCTGTCCACGTCGTCCTCGTCACCTCCGTAGGTCTGGGTGATCGAGCTGGGAAAGAACTGTCTGAACTCGGTGTCCCGGTTGAGCTTGCTCGCCTGCTGATCGTGGAGGATGGATGTGACGATCGAGCTGACGATCGCCGTCCCCTCGACCGACGCGAAGAGCACGCCGAGGCCGATATCGTCGTTGTAGAACTGCCCCACCCCGAGCGGGATGGCTGCGTACCAGCGCGAGCGCTCGACGACACGCTGCTCGAAACCGGCGCGGCGCTCGAGCTCGGCCACGTACTCGTCGTACTTTTTCTGCGCCTCTTTCGCGGCCTCGATCTCGGCCTGCCGCTTACGGATGAGCTCGATCTCGGCGGCCTGGCTCTCTTTCTTCACCTCGTTGAAGAGGTCGATGGCCTTGATCGGGTAGATCGCGGGGCTCGGCGAGAACGTGGGGTTGTCCTTCAAGATGGCGCGGAACTGGGCCTTGGCCGCCTCGTTCTTGCCGGTGCTCTGCAGGGCGATCGCGTAGTAGCCGCGAACGCGCTGGATGATGGCCGGGTCGGTCAGCCGACAACCCTGTGGGCTGAGGTCGGGCGTGTTCGGACAGACGGGCGACGCCGCGTCGAGGAGGCGCGCCGAGCGCGCGACGGCCTGCTCGTGCTGCGTCTCCTGAACGAGCGTCTTGATGAGCTCGTACTCCTGCTCGTCTGCCGCATGCGCGACGGTCGGACAGAGGAGCGCCGCCGCAAGGATGGACCCTGCGATGCGACTCCGGGGCTTGAGGTGGGGGCCATCCGACACGCGGCCGCGCCCATTCAACCAAAAACCAGGCCGGCCGTCGCCCCGTTCGAGCGGCCTTTGGGACGGGCGCCGACCGCCCCCGGGGGGCTACCCCCCGCCAGGCCAGACCAGGGTGTTGTCTTCGCCCGCGCGGATGCTCTGGAACGCCTTTTTTGGGTCGCCCGAGCCGGCCATGAACTGACAGCTGACGTCCCAGACGGGGTTCGTCATCGGGATCTCGGTCGACGCTCCCACCGACAGGGTAACCGTCCCGCACACCGCCTGGCCGCCCGCGGGCCCGACGAGCCGCACCCGCGCCGGCTTGAACGAGAGCGAGAGCGAGACCGTGTACACCTTCGTCGGATCGTCCGGATCGAGCGGGGGCACGTTGAACGAGAGGGTCTTGGCGCCCTCGCTGCTCTTGTCACCGGGCTGGGGCGTGAGCTTGGCCGAGTGCTTGCCCGGGGTCAGCATCACCGCCCCAGCAGCGAGCGGGTCGACGCTGGCGCTGTCGACGACGAGGGCGGCGCCGGTCGGCTTGACGGTGAACTTCACCGGGCGTGGGTCGGTGCTGAGCGCGGCCCCGGCCGAGCTCGTCGCGCTGCCCACACGAGGCACCGCGGCGACGCGCGAAGACGCGGACGCGGCCGGCTCGCTGCTGCCGTCGGCGGCGGCCACGGTCCGGACGGCGGTGGGACGGGGAAAAGCGTCGGGCACGAGCTTTTGCCTCGGGTCCGCGGTGGCTGCGTCCAGGCCGGTTCGCGCCTCCGGCGTCAGCGTCGCGCCGTCGTCGCGGAACGCGCGAACCGTCAGGTAGGCGGCCGCGCCCAGCGAGCCCGCCACCGCGGCTACGATTGCCACGCGCCGCAGCAGGGCTCGCGTGCCGTCGCGCCGGCTGAGCTGCGTCAGGCGCTTGAGGATGACGAGGTCGTCGGGCGCGAGCGCGTGCGCGCGGTTG
>CALKVR010001135.1 GCA_938004815.1 uncultured Polyangiaceae bacterium
TCGCCAAGCCGCTCGACGGCCGCACCGATCAGTTCGGCTTCTGCGTCGCGCTCTACGAGGCGCTCACCTGGCGTCGCCCGTTCGACGCCGACAAGGGCGTCGTCGCCCTGGCCGAGAACGTCCTCGCGGGGCGGGCCCACCCGATCTCACCGGACCTGAACCTGCCGGCCTGGCTCGTCACCCTCGTAATGCGCGGCCTCGCGCCGAAGGCCGACGATCGCTGGCCGAGCATGCACGACATCATCGCCGAGCTCGAGCGCGACCGCCGCCGCCTGCGGAACGCCGCCAAAGACGGCTCGAGCGCCGACGAGCTCTTGGCCGCTTTCCCGCCGCCCGAGGACGAAGCCACCCGCGAGCGCGTCCTCAAGCTCCGCGGCAGGCTCGAGCGGGCGGCGGCGCTGAAGAAGAAGGGCGACTTTCAAGGCGCCCTCGCCGAAGCGACCGAGGTCGCGCGCGAGGCGAACGAGGTCGACTACGCGCCGTTCCAGTCGGCGAGCCACTACACGCTCGGCAACCTGCAACACCGCACCGGCGATCCTGCCTCGGCGCGCGCCACGCTCTACCGCTCGGCCGAGTGCGCGGCGCGGGCCGGCGACGACTGGCAGCTCGCGAACGTCTGGGTGTTCCTGGTGGGCGTGGTCGGGCACGGCCTCGGCCGGTTTCAGGAGGCAGAGACGGTCGCGCGCGTCGCCGAGGTCGCCATCGCGCGCGTGGGTCAGAACCCGTCGCTGCAATCGCGGCTGCTCAACGCGCGCGCGCGAAACCTGAGCCTCGAGGGCCGGCCGATGGACGCCATCCGTGAGCTCGAGATCGCGCTCGCGCTCGACGAGGACACCCACGGCGCGGAGCATCCGCTCGTGGTCGTCACCCTCGCCAACCTCGCCGACGCCCTCCTCTCGATGGACCGGTCGGCGGCGGCCCGGCAGCACCTCGATCGCGCGCTCGCGATATGCCGCAAGCACAACAAGCGCGGGCCCACCTACGCCGGCTGCCTCCTCCTCCACGGCCGCGCGCTCACGCGGCTCGGCATCACGGGCGAGGCGACTCGGTCGCTCGAGGAGGCCAAGACGCGTTTCGCGCGCTACCCCGATCGCGCCGCGGATCTCGCGGCCGCGACCGACGCGCTGGCGGCGTGCGTCAGTGGTGCGCGCACCGCTGCACCTCGACGGTGAGGTGCGTGACCGGGACGCTCGACTTGATGAGGTCCCGATAAAAGGCGGTCTCGCGCGGCGCCGACGTGACGAGCTTGACGATGCAGCCGCGCTGGCCGGGGCCCATCTCCCAGAGGTGCAGGTCGGCCACGCGGACGTCGTCGATCTCCTCGAGCGTCTTGCGGATGTGGTTGGTGTCGCGCACAGACGGCGTGACGTCGAGGAGCTGGCGGGCGGCGTCGCGCACCAAGCCGACCGACCATTTCAGGATGACGGCCGCGCCGAGGAGGCCCATGAGGGGATCGAGGACCGTCACGCCGAAATAGCGGCCCGCGACGAGGGCACCGATGGCGAGGACGCTCGTGAGCGCGTCGGCGAGCACATGAAAGTACGCCGCCCTCATGTTGTGGTCCCCCCCGTGCCCGTGCCCGTGCCCGTGCCCGTGCCCGGCGTGGCCATGATCATGATCGTCGTCGTGATCATGCCCGTGCGCGTGCCCGTGCCCGTGCCCGTGCCCCTGATGCAGGAGCTTCGCGCTCACGAGGTTCACGACCAAGCCCAGTACCGCGATCGGCAGTGCCTCGGCGAAGCGAACCGTCACCGGGCTCACCAGGCGCTCGATCGACTCGTAGCCCATCAAGAGCGCGACGAGCGCGAGCACGATCGCGCTCGTGTAGCCCGCGAGCGCGTACACCTTGCCGGTGCCGAACGTGAACGCTTCGTCGCGGGCGCGCGTGCGCGCGAACCAGTACGCCAGCGCGGTGAGGCCCAGCGCGCCCGCGTGGGTGGCCATGTGAAAGCCGTCGGCGAGGAGCGCGAGAGAGCCCGTCCAGAACCCGGCCGCGAGCTCGGCGACCATCATCGCCGCCGTGAGGATCACGACCGCCCAGGTGCGCCGCTCGTTCGAGCGGGCCTGGTCGTGGTCGCCGTGCTCCTCGGCGTAATGGTGGAGGTGGCCGTCGTGCACTCGCGCGTCAGCATAGCTCGGACTATCCTCGCGGGCATGTCGGATGACGCGTTCGATCGAGATGCCATCGTCGCCCGCCGTGCCGTGCTGGTGACGTCCGCGCTGGCCGCGCTGTCCTGCTCCTCGCCCGAGCGGCCGAACCCGGACACCGCCGTCGAGACGGTCGCGGTGCCGCTGCCCGGCTCGGCGCCCACCGCCACGTCGTCGGCCGCTCCGCGCGAGCCCGCCGCCGACTCGTGGGCGGCCGTGATGCAGGGCGCGCCGCCCCTCGACGTTCCGGCGCCGGCGTCGGGCGTCGGTGAGCCCGAGCGCAAAGCGCTCGAGGGTCAATCGACCGCACTTCGCGGCATCTACGACGAGCTCGGCAAGACCTGGGACAAGGGCCCGCCCGGTTGCGCGCCCGATGCATGCGAGGCCGAGTGGGCGGCGACGTCGAAGCAGATCGCGAACCTCGTCGAGGGCATGCGGGGCCCCCTCTGCGGCTGGAGCGACGAGCAGCCCATCAGCTACATCGAGCGCGATCGGGTGCACCGGGCGTTCATCCAGGCGCAGGCGACGGCGCTCGGCGAGCGCTGGGCGAAGGCGGCGGCGAAGGCCGATCAGACGCAGGCCTGGAACCGGATTCGACAAGGCAACGTCGTGATGCACCCCTGCCTCTCGTGCCTGGCGCCCCCGCCGCGGATCTTCGATCGCATCCAGTTCGGCGACGGCGCGGCCGACATCGACGCCGCCGGCACGACCGTGCTCGAGCGCGTGAAGCAGTTTCTCACCTCCAACGCCACCATGCGGCTGGCGATCCGCGGCCACGCCGACCCGGCCGAGCCGGGCGACAAGGCAGGCATCGCGAAGCGCCGCGCCGAGGCGGTGCGCGCGTGGCTGACGCGCCAGGGCATCGCGCAGAGTCGCCTCGAGATCGTGGCGCTGGGCGACGCCGTCCCCATCGCGTCGTCGAAGGGCAGCGATCGGGGCGAGAACCGCCGCGTCGACTTCGAGCGCGCTCGCTGATCCCCGCGTCTAACCGGCGTCGCGCTTGTCGATCCCCGCGCGCACGATCAGGCCGAGAAGAAACGCGGCGCCGAGCAGCGCCCAGAACAAGAACGGCGCGTAGCGTTCTTCCATCCCGTGCTGGAGGTTCATCCCGAAGATCGTCGCGACGGCGGTGATCGGGAGGAACATGGCGGCGATGAGGTTCAGCTTGTGCGTGGACTTGGCGATGTGCTGAGCCATGCGCGACTGCTCTTCGGCCTGACGCGCGATGGCGAACTCGAGCCCCGTCTTGGCGTCGGCGTGAGCGATCTCGGCCGCGCGCTCGACGTCGGCGGCGAGATCGCGCAGCGCGATGATGTCGCGATCGAGCGTCACCGCCTCGCGCGCCTCTTGGAGGGCGCGGTGCAGGTTGCGCACGGCCCGCAGCACGGGCGCGACCGCTTGGAGCGCCTGAAAGTAGTCGGCCGCGCGCTTGGCTTGGGCGACGCCGTCCTCGAGCGCGTCGACGCGCTTCTTGTAGTCGTCGACGAGCGAGCGCAGCCCGCCCAGGCCCCCCCGCGCGCCGCCCGAGCCGCCCGAGCTGCGCCACGCGCCGTCGGGGTGACGCCAGAAGAGCACCGCCTCGCGCTCGCTCTTGGCGGGGTCGGGCACCAGGTGGGTGACGAGCACGAGGTGGCCGTCGGCGAACATCGCGCGCTGCTTGCCCGCCGAGGTGCCGAACCGCGCGACGACCTTGTCGGGGACCTGCCAGCTCGACGGGACGACGCGAGCCATGGCGCTACTTCTTCTTGCCGCGCCTGCGAACGTCCTCGACCTGACGCTCGCGGGCGACGAACGACCGCGGGAACACCTTGGCGGCCGCGTTCTCGACCCGCTTCATGAACTTGTCGTCGTGGTCGGGCTCGTGGTGAAAAATGGCGAGCTTGCGCACGTTCGCGGCCTCGGACAGCCGCACCGCCTCTTGCCAGGTCGAGTGCCCCCAGCCGACCTTCGAGGGAAACTCGTCGTCGGTGTAGGTCGAGTCGTAGATCAAGAGGTCGGCGCCCTCGATGAGGCCGAGGATGTTCTCGTCCGGCTTGCCCGGCACGTGCTCGGTGTCGGTGACGTAGCAGACCGACGCGCCGCCGTGCTCGATGCGGTAGCCGGTCGCTCCGTTGGGGTGATTGAGGCGCGTCGTCTTGATCACCACGCCGGGCGTGAGCTCGAACGTGTCGCCGGCCGAAAAATCTTCGAACGTGAGCGAGCCGCGCATGATCTCGAGCGGAACGGGAAAGTTGGGCTCGGCCATCTGGCCGGCGAGCACGGTGCGAATGCCGCCGACCGCAGGCGGCAGGTGCCCGGCTAGGATGCGAAAGCTACGGCTGGGATCGAACGCGGGGGCAAAGAAGGGAAAGCCCTGAATGTGATCCCAGTGGGTGTGCGAGAGGAGCAGCGTGCCCCGCCGGACGTCACGCGCGAGGAGCTCGGCCCCGAGCGGGCGAATGCCGGTGCCCGAGTCGAGGATGACGACTTCGTCGCCTACGTCGACCTGGACGCAAGACGTGTTGCCGCCGTACCGGCTGTGGCTCTTGGCCGCGACGGCGATGCTGCCTCGGACACCCCAAAACGTGACGCGCACTCGGCGCGTTAGATTATCCGAGACGCCACCGCGGAGAAGCCTTTCTCACGAGCTCTCTTCACGGGGCGATGTTCGGGGGCGTCCACAGGGGGAACTCGACGATGGCCCAAGTGAACAGACCGTGTGAAAAGAGCACGGGCACGAGCCGTTCCATCCGCCACCGCAGGTACGACCACGCAAAACCGCAGCCAATCGTGCCCGTGACCAGGAGGGGGTTTGGCCCCGCCACCGGGTCCGACAGCAAGAACACGGTCGGCAGGTGCGCCACCGACCAGAGGACGGTGGAGACGATGGCCGCGCGCAGGGGGCCGACACGTGGCTCGAGGAGCGGCGTCACGAGCCCGCGCCACGTCAGCTCTTCGAGGAGCCCGATCGCGGTCACGCCGATCGCGACGAGATGCCGAGCATCCGAGAACGGGTTGCCGAGGAGCAGGTACACCTGGATGATCCACGCCTCACGCGGCGTGCCCTGCGACGTGAACAGGGCGTGGACGACGAACGCCAGGCCGTACAGCAAGAAGGCGACCAGCGCGCCGAACGTGATGTCGCCCGATCGGGGCCGGAGCAGGTGGAGCTCGTCGCGGGTCTTGAGGCGGTAGACGGCGTACCCGCCGAACACGAGGTACGGCACGAAGAGCGCGGCGAACGACGTCTTTTCGCCGGCGTGCTCGGGCTGGAGGGCGAAGTAGAAAGCCCCCGCAACCGCGGCGGTGATCACGAGCGCGATGGCGTAGGGCGTGAAGCCTCCGCCCTCTGCAGGTGCTTCGCTTCGATCGTCGCTCATTGCGCGGCCAGCCTCCTCACCTCGTCGAGCACACGGTCGGCGAGCTCGAGCTTCGGCGCCGGCCCGGCGAACGGCGCCTGGTCGCGGCTGACGAGCGCGATGCGGTTGTCGTCACGCCCAAAGGACTCACCGGCGTGGTTCGCGACCACGAGATCGACGAGCTTGCCGTCGAGCTTCTTGCGTGCGGCCGCGACCAACCCGGCGTCGTCGGCCGTCTCGACGGCGAACCCGACGAGCACGGGGCGCCGCGCCGACGTCGCGGCCGCCGAGAGGGCGTCGCGTGCGCGCCCGATCTCGCCGAGGATGTCCGGGTTCGGCACGAGCTCGATCGTGAGGGCGGCTGCGTCGCGCTTTCGTTTGTGCGAGAGCACCTCACGGGGGCGGTAGTCGGCGACGGCGGCGCTCATGACCAGAGCGTCGGCCCCCGAGAGGTCGCCGCCCAGCACCTCGGCGAGGGCGGCCTGCATGTCCCGCGTGCTGCGCACGTCGACCCGGCGAACGCTCGCCGGCGTCGCGAGGGCGACGGGGCCCGCGATCAACGTCACCTCGGCGCCGCGCTCTGCCGCACGCGTGGCGATCGCAAAGCCCATCTTGCCCGTGGACCGGTTCCCGAGGAACCGCACCGGATCGAAATCCTCGACGGTGGGGCCTGCGGTGACGACGACGCGAAGGCCTGCGAGATCGCGCGGGCCGAGCTGCGCCATGATCGCCGACGCTATTGCCTCGGGCTCGGCGAGGCGCCCGAGCCCGACGTCGCCCGACGCGACCTCGCCGTGCACGGGCCCGACGAAACGAACGCGGCCGTCGTGCGCGAGGAGCGCGGCGTTGCGCTGCGTGGCGGGGTGCTCCCACATCCGCGGGTGCATGGCCGGAGCGACCACGATCGGCGCACGCGCACACAGGCAGGTCGCGGTGACCAGATCGTCGGCGCGGCCCTGGGCCAACCGAGCGAGCGTGTCCGCCGTCGCGGGCACGACCGCGACGACGTCGGCCTTGGCCCCCAGCTCGACGTGGAGCTCACCGGGGTGGTCGAACATGTCGACCGCGACCTCTTCGCCCGTCAGGCCGGCGAGGGTCTCTTTGCCGATGAGCTTCAGCGCGGAGCGGGTCGCGATCGGGATGACGCGCACGCCGCGCTTCAAGAGCTCGCGCACGACCATCGGCGCCTTGTAAGCGGCGATGCTGCCCGTGACGGCGAAGACGCAGGTCGGTCGCTCGGGCGCGCTCACGGCGCGACCTTCGCACAGCTGAAAGGCCCGCTCAATCGCGCAGGCTTCGATCGCACGCGGGTCACCCGTCCTTCTTCTCTTTGTCGACCTTCTTCTTCGCGCCCTTCTTCTTGTCCTTTTCCTTGGGCTCCTTGTCCTTGTCCTTGGGCTCCTTGTCCTTGTCGTTGGGCTTGTCCTTCTTCTCGTCGTCGCTCGGCTCTTCGTCGTCGAGAGGCGTCTTCTCGAAGCCCAGCTTCTTGATCCAGCCCTTTTCGCCGGTGCGGCCGGGCTCACGCTGCTCGGTCATCGCGCCCTCGGCGCCCCCCGGGCCCTGCGTCATGACCAGGTACTCGTCGACGGTGTACTCGGCGTGCGTGTCCTCTTTCACCTTGGGCTTCTGATCGTCGGGGCCGGTGCCGACGGCGACGATCTGCGTGGTGGGCGGGTACTTTTCTCTCCACTTGGAGCGCTCGGCGTAGGAGCCGTCACGGACGAGGCGGGAGGCCGTCGCCACGAAGCCAGGGATGCCGCGCTGAACCACGACGCGCTCGCCGGCCGCGAGCTTCTCGGTCTCGCGCTCGACCTCTTCGAACGGGAGCACGTCGTCGATGCGGCGGAAGTAGCTCACGGTGAGCTTGCGG
Organism: uncultured Polyangiaceae bacterium; assembly: GCA_938004815.1. Lineage (GTDB taxonomy): Bacteria > Myxococcota_A > Polyangia > Polyangiales > Polyangiaceae > Xiheicaenibacterium. Next base: position 7,357 of record CALKVR010001135.1, read on the forward strand.
GCCGGGCCCAGAATCTCGGCGCGCACGACGCCGCCCGCGACCTTCTCGTGGAGCACCACCGGAAAGTCGAAGGGGTTCTTGAACCGGTAGTTGATGTTGGGGTAGCTGACGGTCGCATCCAGGCCCATGCGGATGTAGCTCGAGGGGCGCGAGTGGGGGTAGCGCTCGACGATCTCGAGCCCGGCAAAGAACGCGGCCGCGTGGAGCGTGCCCGATATCTGGCACGTGCCGCCGCCGATGCCGTCGACCAGCTCACCTTGCGCGATGACGGGTGCCACCCGAAAGCCGTTGGCCTCGTCGCGGGGGCCGACCACCGCGTTGAAGTCGAGCTCCTCACCCGGCATGAGAACGAGGCCGTCGAGCTTCTTCGCCGCGAGCCGCAGGTTGTACGTCCGGTGCTCGTCCTTCTTCGACGGTGAGTAGCGGGTCTCGAACCAGCCGAGCACGGTGTCGAACTTCACCCCGTCGAGCTGCGAGGCGACGCGCTTGGGGACGACCTCTTCGACCGCGACCTCGACCTCGGTCTTGCCGCTGCGGAACGCGGTCTCGAGCCGCGCGAGCGTGCCGTAGACGTCGAGCCGGTAGCCGATCTGTTCGGGGCGGACCTTGCGTGCCTCGAGATCGATCGCAGCATCCATCGACGGCTTGTCGACCTCGGCCTTGAGATCGACGAGGCGCGAGAGCGCGCGCTCGCCGTCGATGCGGAGCGGCAGAGGCACGTCGACGGGCTCATCGGAGCGACCGGCGGCGGCGCGCGCGCGGGCGAGCACGCTGCCGGGCACGACCGCCTCGTTGATGAACTGAGAGAGGCGCAGGCGATCGATCTCGAGGCCGAAGTCGGCGCGCGAGACGGCCACGCTGCGCCCGTCGGGCAGCTCGAGCTTCACCTCGGCCAGCGCGTAGCGGCGCACCATGTCGAGCGCTTGCCCCACCGGATCTCCGGAGGTCGAGAGCGCGTGTCCGGCGACGCGGAGCGCGGGCGGGGCCGCGACCTCGACCGGAGGCGGAGGTGGAGGCTCGCGAAGAAGAAGCGCGGTGGTGGCGCCGCCGACGACGAGGATGGCGCCCATCGCCACCAAGTATCCGTGCGAAAACGCCGAGCCGATGCCCATCGCGCGGCATCTTGGAAACCCGGGGCCCTCCGGTCAAGTACCGGGCTCGGCCGGCTCTTCGGGCTCGGCCGGTTCTTCGGGCTCGGCCAGCTCCGAGGGGGCGCGCCAGCTCAGGATCGCGGCGACGTGCCGTTTGTTCACGCCAGGGACGGCGAGCAGGGCCTCTTCGCTGGCGGCTCGGATGCCCTCTACCGAGCCGAAGAACTTGAGGAGGGTGGCGCGGGTCTTGTCGCCGATACCGCTCACGTCGTCGAGCACCGAGCGCATCCGCCTCGACGCGCCGAGCTTCTTTCGGGCCTCGTTGGCGAAGCGATGAGCCTCGTCGCGGGCGCGGGCGAGAAAGAACAGCGCGGAGCTCGAGCTCTTGAGCGGGATGCCGTTCTTCTGACCGGGCAGATAGACGCGATCGACGAGCTTGTCGCCGGTCACGCTCTCGCGCTCTTTGGCCAGGCCGACGATGGCGAGGTCGTGCAGCCCCAGATCGCGCGCGGCGGTGAGGGCGACGTTGAGCTGGCCGCGCCCGCCATCGACGACGAAGAGATCGGGCAGCTCCCAGTCGGCGTCCTTGGTCGATGCTTCGTCTTTGGCTGCCTTGCCGCGCCGAAAACGCCGCGCGAGCACCTCGTACATGGCCGCGTAGTCGTCGCCGCCCTCGGTGCTCTTCACGTGGAAGCTGCGGTACCGCTTCTTGTCGGGCGCGCCGTCTTTCACCGCGACCACCGCGCCGACGGTGTCCCCGCCGCCGAGGTGCGAGATGTCACAACACTCGATGCGCCGCGGTAGAGTCGGCAGTCGGAGCCGATCGCGGAGCTCTTCGAGCCTGAGCTCGACGTCCTCGGCCGCGCGCTCCTTGGACTTGTAAGCGTGGCGAGCGTTCTCGTTCGCCATGTCGAGGAGCTTCTTGCGCGGGCCGCGCTGCGGCACGAGGAGCTCGACCTTGCGCCCGCGCCGCTCGGAGAGCCAATCGGCTACGCCCTGCGCCACGTCGGGCAGCACCGGCACGAGCACTTCTTCTGGAATCGGGCCGCGATCGCCGTCCGAGCCGTAGAACTGGGCGAGAAAATTGGCGAGCACCTCTTCGTCGGGGAGCTCGATCTTGCGCAGCGAGTAGCTGACGGTGTCGGTCACCCGGCCCGCGCGAACGAACAGGACGTCGATCTCGACGTTGGCTCCCTCGCGATAGAGGCCGATGACGTCCTGGTCGACGTCGCTCACCGCGACGACACGTTGGTTTTCGCGGATCGACTCCACCGCGCGGAGTTGATCGCGGTAGACGGCGGCGCGCTCGAATTCCATCGCGTCGGACGACTCTCTCATCAGCCCGCCGAGCACCCGCGTGAGCTCGTCGTGACGGCCCTCGAGAAAGAGCGAGACGGCTCGGACCTGAGAGGCATAGCCGCCGCGGTCGATCTCGTAGACGCAGGGCCCCGGGCAACGCTTGATCTGGAACTGCAAGCAGGGCCGCTTGCGAGACGCGAAGTCGGCGTCGGAGCACGTGCGCAGGTTGAAGTGCTTGTTGACGAGGTGCAGGGTGCGGCGCGCGCTCGTCGCCGAGTGGTAAGGCCCGAAGTAGCGCGCGCCGTCGGGCGAAGGGCGGCGCACGGTCTCGAGGCGAGGCCACTCTTTCTTTTCGTCGAGCCGCAGACAAAGGAAGTCTTTGTCGTCGCGGAGCTTCACGTTGAAGCGCGGCTGGTGCTTCTTGATCAGCTCGTTCTCGAGGACGGCCGCCTCTTTCTCGGTGCCGGTGACGACGGTGTCGATGTCGGCGACCAGGCGGCGCAAGAGCGGGATGAAGTAGCGCGCGTCCGACCCGCCCTCTTGAAAGTAACTACGCACACGCGCGCGTAGGCTCTTGGCCTTGCCGACGTAGAGGACGCGTTTTTCCTTGTCGAGGAAGACGTAGCAGCCCGACGACGGCGGCAAGCGCGCGAGCTTGCCCAGGACGACGTCCTCTTCGGACGGCGCCGTCGTCTCCGTCAGCTCTCCCCCCTCGCTCGGCGAGGGGGGTTTGGGGGGTGAATGAGCAGCCATACCGCTGACGCGAGCAAGCGCGGCGTGATGGTCAGAAGACACCCACGAGCACCACGCCGGGCCCGACCGCGTCGCCCTCGCCGACGGGGGCTGGTACGAGGAGCGGCGGCGGAGGCCCCGGGGGCTCCGGCCGATTGGGCGGTCGCCCGTCGGGCGGGACGGGCGGGGCGTTGGGGTCGGGCGTGGGCACCATGAGCGGATCGTTGGGTGGCGGCGGCGGCGGCTCCGGCGGGAGCGGCTCGGGCGGCGGGATGTCGCTGCCGTTCCAGCCCGAGGCCTCGCCGATGATCGATACCACGCCGTGCACGGTGAGCACGCCGGACCACGCCGCGAGCGCGATCCATCCTCCGCGGTACTTCTCGTCTTGCGCGGCCCGCACCGACGCGAACGCGGCCTCGGCGCCCATGAGCCCCACCTCGGGGATGGAGATCCAGAGCGGCGAGACGCGCTCGTCGGCGAACGCGCCCACCGCGGCGGCCGTGAAAGCGGCGTTGGTCCCCGCCAGCCAGCTGACCCCGAAGCGCTGATCGGGCGCGACCTTGCCGGGGGCACCGACCGTCCACGTCGAGTAGACCGAAAGAGCGTTGATCCAGGCGACGACCGGGATGGCGAGCACGCTCACGCCTTCGTCGTCGTCCTCGGCGGCGAGGGCGGCCATGCCCACGTTCGCCGCGAGGGCCTGCGGCGTGGTGACGATCGACTGGGCCGTCATCCACGCCTGGTCGGGCTCTTCGACCCGCGCGGCCGTGCCCCCGGAGTAGGCCGTGAACGTCACGTCCGTCCCGACGAGCAGCGCGGCGCCCACCACCCCGAGCGCGACGAGGACGTCATCGTCCGCGTGCGCTTCTGCGGTCGCGGTGAGGGCCACCACGAGCGTCGCTGCGGCGGCCAGCCTCGGGCGGTTCACCCGGACTTCCCGCGTTCGACGAGCCGCAGGTACATGCCGGCGATCTTGTGGTCTGGATCGAGGGCCAACGCCTCTCGAAACGAGCCCGCGGCCTCGACCTTACGGCCCTGCATGTAGAGCGCGATGCCCGCCTGCACGCGCGCGCCTGTGTACTTCGGGTTCACCTCGGCTGCCTTTTGGAACGCCGCGAGGGCGGCCTCGGTGTCGCCGCGATCGCGGAGCGTGGCCCCGAGGCGGACGTAGAGGTCGGCGAAGGCCGGCCGGAGAGCGACCGCCTTCTCGAGCTCGGTCACCGCTTCGTCGAGGTAGCCGGCGTCGGCGTAGGCCTGCGCGACCTCGGCGTGCATGTTCGCGATCTTGCCGAGCGCGTAGGGGTCACGCCCCTCGCCCGTCTCGGACGGCTGCGCGGTGGCGCGCACGCGCTCGTAGACCTCGCGCCCGCCCTGGTAGTCGCCGAGATCGTTGCAGCACACCACCAGGTTGAGGAGCGCCTCGGTGTACCGGGGGTTGAGCTCGACCGCGCGCTCGAACGCCTCGCGGGCGGCGCGAAAATCCCCGCGCTCGTGCCTGACGATCCCGAGCATGTTGTAGACGTCGGCGAAGCGGTCGATCTTCTCGATGACCTGGAGGAGCAGGGGCTCGGCGTGCTCGAACTCACGCCGTTCGAAGTGCTCACGCGCGAGCACGAGCTTGTGCTTGAGCCGCTCGTCCATAGGAGGAGAGACTACTCGAGAAACGCCCCGCCGCGCGCGTGGGGAGCCTGCGGATCCGTTCACCGGTTTGCGCGCTCTCTGGCTCCCGAGGTTGCCGCGCCCGGCCGAGCTTGTTACAGGGCGCCGTGGCCGAGGAAGTCGCATCTCGACCTTCGCGCAGGCTGGCTCCTCCGGCCTACCCGGAAGATCCGGCCAACAGCGCCCGGCGCCGCGTCCTCGAGTCGCGCCTCCCCGCCAGCCCCGAGGCGGGCGCTCCGCCGTCGAGCGCTGCGCCCGCGGCGCCGGCCGAGGCAACCGGCTCGGCCGCGCCCCCCGATCGCGCCGAGCCGCGCCCGCCGACCGAGGCGTCGGGGCCCGCCGCGCCTCCCCGTTCGCCGCGGGCGTCGCTGGTCGCCGGGCCCGAGCCTCTCGGCGCCTCACTGTCGCTCTCGCCCCGCATGACCGCCCTCTTCGGCGGCCTCTTCGGCCTCGCGACCGTCACCACGATCATCGCGCTCTTGATCCAGGGCGTGCCCCCGCGCGACGACCGCGCCCTCGACAGCGCCGCCGCCGCGCCCTCTGCGAGCGCGAGCGAGGCCGCGCCGGCCGATACGGCGGCGCGCCCCAAGAAGCGCGAGCGCGTCAAGGTGCCGGGGCCCTGGCGAATCGCCGACATGGCGAACGACGCGTCGGCCCGAGTGGTCGAAGACAAGGTCGGCTCGCGTTCGTTCATCACCGCCCTCGGCGACAAGGGCGTGCCCAAGGACCAGATCTACCGCATCCTCAAGGCGTTCGAGGGCGTGCGGAAGTTCGACAAGAAGAACCGATCGGACCGGTTCGTCGTCGCGATCGACCGCGACACGAAGCGCGTGCGCGCCTTCGAGTACGTCGTGTCGGCGCACGAGGTCTACCAGGCCAAGGAGGTCGACGGCATCCTCACCGCGAGCCAGCTCGACATGAAGCTGGCCGAAGAAGAGGTCGTGGGCGCGTTCTACGTCGGCAAGAACCTCGCGAAGTCGATCGAGTGGGGCGGCTTCGAGCCTGCGCTGGCCAAGACGATCGACGAGGCGCTCGCCGGCCGCATGTCGACCGAGGGCTTCGAAGAGGGCGGCACCGTCAGGGTCATCGCGACCGAGGTGACGGCCCTGGGCGAGTTCGCCAACTACAAGAAGCTGGTCGCGCTCGAGTACCGGCCTGCGGACCCGTCGGCGACGCCGGTGCGCGTGTACACGTTCGACGGCAAGGGTGCGCGCGGCTACTTCGATGACAAGGGGCGTCAGCCCGACGGCAGCGGGTGGGCCTCGCCCGTCCCTGGTGCGCCCATCACGAGCCGCTACAACCCGAAGCGCATGCACCCGGTGCTGAAGAAGGTCATGCCCCACAACGGCACCGACTACGGCGCCGCCACCGGCACGCCCATCTACTCGGTGTACCGCGGCAAGATCACGCAGCTCGGGCCGGCTGGCCCCTGCGGCAACATGATCTCGATCGCGCACCCCAACGGGATCGAGAGCGGCTACTGCCACATGTCGAAGTTCGCGCCCGCGCTCAAGGTCGGACAAAAGGTCGGCACGCGACAGCTGATCGGTTTCGTCGGCACCACGGGCCGCTCCACCGGCCCTCACCTCCATTTCTGGACCAAGCGCGACGGGAAGTTCTTCGACTCCGAGACCCTCAAGATCGACGGGTTCCGGGTGATCCCGGTCGACGAGCGCTCGGCGTTCGCTCTGCGCAAGGCCGAGCTCGACGCGCGACTCGACACGATCGCGCTGCCCGAACCGCCCCCGGCCGACCCGGTCACCGCCGGCTCGCCCGTGTCCAAGGTCGACGACGACCCGAACGCGAAGAGCCCCGACCCCGACGACAACGCCGAAGACTCGGACGACGAGAAGGGCGGCGGCGCCAAGGCGAGCGAGAGCAAGAAGGCCACGAAGCCCGAAGAGATCGATCCCGGCGACGGTGACGAGCTCGTCGGCCCCGACCTCGCCAACGTCCCCACCGACAAGAGCAAGCAGTAGCCTCGGTCGACGATGAGCGCGCTCGACAGCGAGGAGCCGATCTGCACCGGGGCCCGCGAGGCCGCGATCGAGACTGTCATCGAGGCGCGGGCGCGCTCGATCGGCGACTTCGACGTGGGTCGCGTGCTGCCGGCCATCGCGCGGCGCGCGGTCGGCCCCTTCGTCTTCTTCGACCACATGGGCCCGGCCACCCTCGGCCCCGGCCGCGGCATGGACGTCAGGCCCCACCCGCACATCCATCTGTCGACCGTGACGTACCTCTTCGAGGGCGAAATCGTCCACCGGGACAGCCTGGGCTACGTGCAGGCCATCCGCCCCGGCGCCGTGAACTGGATGACCGCCGGGCGGGGCATCGTTCACTCGGAGCGCACGCCGGCCGAGCTGCGCGCCAGCGGGTCGCGGCTTCACGGGCTCCAGCTCTGGGTCGCGCACCCCGCCGGCAGCGAGGACGTCGATCCCGCCTTCGCGCACCACCCCGCGGAGACGTTGCCCGAGGTGGTGGTCGGCGGGGTTCGGGTTCGGGTGCTCGCCGGCTCGGTCTACGGGGCGACGTCGCCGGTCGAGACGCTCTCTCCCCTCTTCTACGCCGAGGCGCGCCTCGCGGCCGGGGACCGTCTCACCCTCCCCGACGAGCCCGCGGAGCGCGCGCTCTACCTGGTCGAGGGGTCGCTCGCCTGCGGGGTCGAGCCCGTCGAGGCCCGACGCATGCTCGTGGTCAGGAGCGGCGCGCGCGTGACGGTCGAAGCCGCGTCCGACGCGCGGCTCGTCGTGCTCGGCGGCGAGCCGCTCGAGGGGCCGCGCCACATGTGGTGGAACTTCGTCTCGAGCTCGGCGGACCGCATCGAGCAGGCGAAGCGCGACTGGGCCGAGGGGCGCTTCGCGCCGGTGCCGGGCGAGACCGAGCACATCCCGCTGCCGGCGCGCTGACGGCTCGCGCGGGGCGCGTGATCAGCGCGGGGCACGCATGCTGGGCGGCACGTCGACGGGCACCTTGGGTCGCAGCGCGAAGGCCAGCGCCACGCCGACGATGAACCCGCCGAGGTGCGCCTCCCAGGCGATGTTCGACTTCGAGTCGGACATGATCACGAACTGGAGCAGGAGCCAGACGAGCATGTACCAATAGGCGCGAATCTTCACCGGCACGAAGAAGATCACGAGCCAGAGCTTCACCCTCGGGAGCAGCACCAGGTACGCGCCCATCAGGCCCGCGATCGCCCCCGACGCGCCGACGAGCGGCGTCGCGCTCTTCACGTTGAGGGCGAAGAAGAGGAGGCCACCAGCGATGCCGCTCGCCCAATAGAGGAGCGACGCGCGGCCACGCCCGAGGATATCTTCGATGTTGTCGCCGAAAATCCAGAGCGTGTACATGTTGCCGAGCAGGTGCATCAGGCTCCCGTGCAGGAGCGTGTGCGTCACCACCGAGAACACGTTCTTGCCGCGCGCAAAATCGGCCGGCACGAGCCCGAACGTCATGATGAACGCGTCGATCCCGTTGGACGCGATCAAGAAGACCTCGAACACGTAGATGAGCGTCATCACCGCCACCGCGATCGGGATCAGGAGAGCCTTGCGCCGGAGCGGCGCGTGCACCTCCGAGGGCAGGAGCGTCGCCACCTGCAGCAGGTACATGGCGGCGACCCCCAGCGGCCCCTTGCTGGTGCCGGGCATCGCCGTCTCGTGGTGAACCTCGGTCGTGATCGCGGCCACGATCTCGGCCTCACGCGCGTCGAGCCACAGCCCGCGACACACCATGCAGCCGTCGATCTCGACTTGCCTCCCCTCGTGCTTCAGGTGGTACGAGACCATGCGGCCGTGCCCGCTGGGGCACCCGATGGCGCTCGGCATGGCGGGGCGCGCGAACGCCTGCGGTTTCCACTTGGAGGGGTCGGCGTGCTCGCCGATCGCCTGCGTCACCCCGTGCGGCTCGATGAAGCTGCCGCCGCAGCGCCAGCAGTGGTCGATCCAGACCGTCTTGGCCGGCAGGTGGTAGAGCGGATACGAGCAACGCGCGCAGTAGCGACCCGTCGGGTGGTATCCCCTCGGATGGTGTCCGTGGTGCACGGCCCGTGATCCTAACAGTGGAGCCAGCCGAAGATGGCGTCGGCGATGCGCTCGGTGGCCCCGGCGGCCGAACCCGCGAAGAGCACCGGGTCGATCGCCTCGAGCTCCATGAGGACGAAGCGCCCACGGTCCAAGACGCCGTCCACGCGCGCGATCAGGGGAGGCTCCGGGCAGAGCGCGGCGATGCGCTCGGCCTCTAGCGCCAGCGCCGGTCCGGCCTCGTAGGCCTCGCGCGTGCCGCCGAGCTCTTCTTGCACCCGGAACTCGCCTGCAGCCGGTCGCTTGAGGACGGCGTGTGAGAGCTTGCCGGCCAGCACCACCAGCGACACCTCGCCCTGCTGGATCTCGGCCCGATACGCTTGGACGAGGACGTCGCCGTGGGCCCGGAGCCGGTCGATCGCGGCCTCGACGTCTCGCGCGTGCCCGCGGTCGAAGCGGTGGGTCTCCCAACCGCTCATCGACACCGCGGGCTTGACGACGACAGAACCGTCATGATCAATGGCGGCGCCCCGCCGCGTGCCATCCGGGCCGATGACCGCGGTCTCGGGTATCGCTACCCCCCGCGCCTGGAGGTCGAGCAGGTAGCCCTTGTGGATGTTCCACAGCACCGTGGCCGCGGTGTTCGCGAGGCGCGGCCCCGACACCTCACACGCTCGGACGAAGCGGCGAAACGCGCCGCTCGCGAGGTGGTAGTCCCAGCACGACCGAAGGACCACGCCGTCCAGGCCGGCGGGCAGGGCCTCGCTCCAGACGACGGGCCCGGCGTCCACGCCACGAGCGGCGAGCGCGCGCACGAGCGCGCGGTCTTCATCCGTGAGCGAGGCGTACGACGCAGCGGTGCCGACGCCGAGGCGAAAGCGGCGGGCCGACACCGCGCGGGCTGATCAGCGCTTGGAGTACTGGAACCGCTTGCGAGCGCCGGGCTGGCCGTACTTCTTGCGCTCTTTCTTGCGGGCGTCGCGCGTGAGGAAGCCCGCGCGCTTGAGCGGCGAGCGCCGCTCGCTGTCGCCGGCGACGAGCGCCCGGGCGATGCCGTGACGCATCGCCTCGGCCTGGGCCGAGTGACCCCCGCCCGCGACCGTCGCGACGACGTCGTACTGATCGAGGACCTCGATCAGCTCGAGCGGCTGGCGCATGATCATGCGCGAGGTCTCACGCTCGAAGTACTGCTCGGCGGTGCGCTGGTTGACGGTGATCTGCCCGCTGCCCGGCTTGAGCCAGACACGCGCGACGGCAGTCTTGCGTTTCCCGGTGGCGTAGATCGTCTGCACGGTCATGTTCGAAGAACCTTACTTCAGGGGCTCGGGCTTCTGCGCCGCGTGGGGGTGGTCGGGGCCGGCGTACACCTTGAGCTTGGTGAGCAGCTGGCGGCCCAGGATGTTCTTGGGGAGCATCCCCTTCACCGCGTGCGTGATGGGCACGTCGGGCTTGCGAGCGAGCACCTTCTCGGCCGTCTCTTCACGGAACCCGCCGGGCTCACCGCTGTGGCGGTAGTACTTCTTCTGCTCGAGCTTGCGGCCCGTCAGCTTGACCTTCTCGGCGTTGACGACGACGACGAAGTCACCCGTGTCGACGTGCGGCGTGAAGATGGGCTTGTTCTTTCCCCGCAGGACGGTCGCGATGCGGCTGGCGAGGCGGCCGAGGGGCTGGCCCGAAGCGTCGACGACCCACCACTTGCGCTGGTCGCGCACCTCGGCGGGCTTGGCCGAGAAGGACTTTTGAACGGGGGTTAGAAGGGCGGTCATTTTGAAACGGGTTCCGGTCACCGAGCCGGCGGCTCGGATGGTGATTCGGGCGTTCAGGCTTCGCGGCGGCCAGCGACTGCGGCGCGCCCCGAGGGCTTCGGGCCCAAAAGGGGGCGCAGACTTACGCCCCTCGGTCCACTCTGTCAAGCGTGAGCAACGGCGCCACGGAGAATGATGACGTGCCGGCCCTCACCTCGGCCCTCACCTGGAAGGCGCGTCGGCCGGGGGCTTCTCGCTGGGGGACTTCTCGCCGGACGACTTCTCGCCGGACGACTTCTCGCCGGACGACTTGTCGCCGGCGGGCTTCTCGCCAGACGGCTTCTCAGAGGACTTGTCGTCCTTGGCCGGAGGCCGGTCGCCATCGGCGGGGGCCCCGCTGCCGCTCGGCTTGCCGTCCTTTGCCGGGTCGGCGGGGGCTCCCCCCGCCGCATCCTCGACCGCGAGCTTGGCTTCTTCGAGGCAGGTGCCGTCGGGGAAGCGCGAAAGATACTCGAGGGCGAGGCCCTTGGCCTTGCGGCGGGCCTCGACCGTGTCGCGCGGCGCCGCGCTGATCTGGCTACAGAACAGCGTCTCGGACAGGCGCTGCGATTGCATGGCTTGCGCGCGGTACTTGGCGGCGAGGTCGGCCTTGCCCATGCGCTCGTAGGTGTTGGCGAGCGTGTTGGCGGCGACCGCACCGTTCGGGTCGGATGGGAACTCGTCGGCGACGCGACGGAGCGCGGCGTTCGCCAGGTCGTGGCGGCTCTTCATCGCGGCGATTTCATAGAGCGACATCAGCTCGCGGACGCTCTGCGCGGCGGTGATGGCCGAAGAGATACCACCGCGCTCTTCGAGCACGCGCGCCGCCTCGTCGAGCTTGTCTTTCTCCCAGAGGGCGAACCAGCTGGGCGCGGCATCGACGGCCGGAGTGCCCGGGTTCGTCGTGGACGCCACGGGCTCACCGTCGGGCGGCACGACGTCGGTGGTCGCGCGGTCCGGGTCCGGCGAGGCATCGGGTGCGTGCGGCGTGCGCTGGTGCGCGACGACAGACGGCGCGGGCAGGTCGTCGGCCGACGTGATCGCCGCCACGATCGACACGCGCGAGGCCTCGCCGCCGTTGATGACGCGGCGCCCCGAGGGCGACAGCACCTCGACCGAGCCCCGATCGACGGCGACGTCGACGTCGGTGTCGAGGCGCGAGAGCGAGACGACCGACCCGGCCGGAGCGACCGTCGTCGCCTCACCCGCGACGACCGCGAACGACATGGCAGCCGTCGATGCATCGAGCGAGGCGCGACCGCGGAGCAGGTGGAGGCGGACGTTGCCATCGCGCACCTCGACCACCTCGACCAGCGACTCGGGCTGGAGGACGAGGCGCCCGCCGCCCGGGAGCGCGAAGGTGCGCTGGCGCGTACCGGCGGCGAAGACGTCGGAGAGAGGGGAGTCGACCGCCACCGCCTCGGGGTCGCCCGACGTCGTGAGCTGGAGCTGCGACGAGCCGATGAGCAGGCCGACCCCGAAGACGCCGCTCAGGGCCGCCGCCCAGAGGAGGACCCGCCCCGCGCGAGCGGGACGGGGAGCGAGCGCGGCCCCGCCGGCGCCCCGGTGCGCGGCCCCCCGACCCAACGCGACCGGGAGGTCGCGGCGTACGCGACCCCAGATGCGATCGACGCGAGCCTGGTCCGCGTGGTCGCGGAGGTCGCGGGGGTTGATACGCGGGAGGCGGCTCATGACGGGCGCTGGATGCGTGGAGTGGAGGGCTCGGCGAAGGCGTCGGAGGCTGCTGGACCAGCAGCTGCACCGCCATCTTCAAGACGCTCGGCCGCCACGAAATGGCTCTCCAAAAATCGTTGGGCGGCCAAGATTCGACGCTTCACCGTGGCGAGCGATTTGTCGGTGAGCTTCGCGACCATCTCGAGCTCATGGCCCTCTACGTGCCGGAGCGTCCAGGCGATGCGCTCGTCGGTCGGCAGCGTCCGGAGCAGGGCGTAGATCTGCGCGAGCTGTGCGCGCGTGTGGGGGGAAGCCTCGGGGCTGGTCAGGCTGTCGAGCTCGACCGGGTCGGCGCCACGGCCGAGGCCGAGCAGGTTCATCAGGCGCTGGCGCCGGAGCCGCGAGCGGACCGCAAACACGACGATGGACCCCAACCAGGACCGGAACGCGGCCGGCTCCTGGAGATCGCCCAGGCGCGAAAATGCCTTGATGAACGCATCGTGGACCACGTCTTCGACGTCACGCGCCGACCCCTCGATGCGGGTCGCGAGCTGGATGGCGAACGGGGCGTGGCGCCGGTAGAGGACCTCGAGCGCGCCGCGGTCACCGGAGCGCGCGACGCCGACGAGCTCGCCGTCGAGAAGCTGCTCGAGCCGGGCTCGCCGCAGGCGCGACGGGCGGCTCTCGTTGATCGACGGCTCGGGCGCGTTGGACGGTTGCGCCTGGGATAGCCCGCGATCGGCGGCCTTGCGACCTGATCCTTCGACCAGTCGGAGGTGGCTCGGTTTCGCACGGCTCGTCATGGGCGGGGTTTTCGTCGTGATGACTCGGGCCCGTAGCGGGCATTGACGGTTGGAACGCTAGCGCAACGCGAGGTCCGCCGGAAACTTGGACGCATGGCACCCGTCTCTAGGCTCACCGGCAGAAATCGTCGGTGGGGTGGAAGGTCGAGGCATGGAGTTTGTTTCACCAACGCGCTTGCGAAAGAATCCTAACGGTGGACCCGAAGGCCCGAGCGGCGTGAACCCACGGATGGTAGGCTGCAACCAGGCTTGAGGCTTTCTCAATCATGAACGAACGCGATCAAGAGGCCTCCCCGCCGAGCGTCCCTTCTGGGACGGTCGTCGCCGGCCGCTATCGCGTCGAGCGCCAGCTGGGGGTCGGTGGGATGGGCGAGGTCTACCTCGTCCAGCACGTCCACACCGACGAGAAATTCGCGATGAAGGTCCTCTTGTCGACCGTCATCTCGGATGCGACGGCGCTCGAACGGTTCCGTCGCGAGGCCCGAACGCCCGCCCGAATCGACAGCGAGCACGTCGTTCGGGTGACGGACGCCGACGTCGCGCCCGAGCTCAAGGGTGCGCCGTTCCTGGTCATGGAGTACCTGCGCGGCGAGGACCTCGACAGCTACGTCGGCCGCGTCGGTCCGATGCAGGCACGCGACGTCGTCGCCTATTTGCGACAGGTCGCGCGCGCGCTCGACAAGGCGCACGCCCTCGGGATCGTGCACCGCGACCTGAAGCCGGAGAACATCTTCATCACGCAGCGCGAAGACGGCACCCCCCACGTGAAGGTGCTCGACTTCGGGATCGCCAAGTTCACCTCGCAAGCATCGAGCGATCTCGTCCACAAGACGGCGACGTCGCCCGGCCAGATATACGGCACGCCGCTCTACATGTCGCCTGAGCAAGCCAAGGGCGAGTCGAAGAAGATCTCGCCCCAGACCGACATCTGGGCCCTCGGGCTCATCGCCAACCGGATGCTCTCGGGCAAAGACTACTGGGACGCCGAGACGCTGACCGCGCTCATCGCTCAGGTCGTCTACGAGCCCATGCAGCGGCCCTGCGAAAAGGGCTTCGACTTCGGCCCGAGGTACGACACGTGGTTCCTCCAATGCTGCAACCGTGATCCCGAGTCGCGCTTCTCGACCGCTGGAGAGGCGGTCTTCAAGCTCGGTCAGGCGACCGGTGTCATCGACTCCGACGCGGCGTTCATGAGCGGGGCGCCGTCGATCACGAACGAGCTCGCTCCGGTGCCGGCCCACTCCGCCCGGGGTAGCGCGAGCGTGAAGCCGCTGAGC
>CALKVR010001136.1 GCA_938004815.1 uncultured Polyangiaceae bacterium
GTGAAGCTGTGGGGCCCGCTCTCGATCGAGGCCGAGCCGTCGTGGATCTTCGCCGCCGCGACCGAGAACCTCGACACCAAGGGCGGCGCGCTGCAGGGGAACTTCCTCGTCTATTTCACGGGGACGGCGCTCCGTGGCTTCTACGCCAAGGCGATCGTGGGCTTCGAGGCCTACGAGGCCACCGTCACCGACCCCGACCTGAAGGTCGAGAAGAGCGCCGACATCGCGTCGCCGATCCTCGGCCTCGGCATCGGCAGCTCCGCGGTCTTTGGCGACGAGGTCGGCTTCAACCTCGCCGGCGGCATCGGGATCGGCTTCGCCACCGCCGAGACCAAGGTCCTGCGCGCCGGCCGCTACGAGGTCTCGTTCTACGACAAGGCTTCGGTCGTGCAGCTGCTCGCGTCACTGGGCCTCGGCGTCGCGTTCTGAAATCGACCTACTCGGCTTGCGGCAGGCTCCGCGCGAACGCCTCGACCTCACGCAGCATCGCCTCGCGGTGAGCGAGCAACAGATACGTGTGGTCGGCGTCGGGAAAGAACCGAAGCGACACGCGATCACGGCCGGCGAGGCCCGGGAACATCTCGTCGAACTGGCCCTCGTGGATGTAGTCCGACCAGCCGCCGGTGTAGACGAAGAGCATCCGCGTACCGCGCGAGAGGATGCGGTCGAGCTCGACGCGCACCTCCGCTTGCGGCGGCCAATCTTGAGCGAAGATCTCGGCGGCGTCGGCGCCGGGGGTCTCGCCGTGCGCGTGCTCCGAGTCGGCCTCCGCGGTCGCGGCGGTGACGCTTCGACCCAGCGCGCGCTCGATCTTGCGCGCCCCCGCGCGCCACGCCTTGGGATCACCGATGGCCGCGACCGCCCGCCGGCCCCAGAAGCCCGTCGTGCGGTACGCGTAGCCGTCGAGGAGCGAGGCGGCGACGACGCGATCGTCGACGACCGCGACCCGGTGAGCGTTCATCGCCCCCGCGCAGAGACCCATCACGTGGAACCGTGATGCGCCGTAGCGCTCGGCGAGGAAGTCGAAGGCCTGCCTCGCGTCGATCACCGCGCGATCTTCGTAGGCGAGGCCGCCCGGCCGCGGCGCGCCGTCTCCGAGCGCGGATTGGTCCATGCGCATGACGAGAAAGCCCAGCCCAGCAAGGCGACGAGCAAGCTCGACGTGCATGCGGAACGGCCCCGCCCGATGCACGAGGCCGGCGTTGAGCACGACGACCGCGGGCGCGCCCTGCTTGGGCTCGGCGGGCGTCGTGACGATGCCGAAGAGGCAGTTGTCGTCGCCGAACCTGTGCGCCTTCTCGATCATCATGTCGACCCCTGGCCCGAGAGCGCCCGCGTGATCGCCGCCACCGCGTCGGCCGGGAGGAGGAGCTCTTCGACTTGTCTCGGATCAGCCCAGCGACCGCTGGCCTCGGTGACGATGCGCTCGACCGTCAGCCCGGCGGCCTCGAGCGGCGGGACGAGCTCGGCCGCGCCCGGCGCCTCGGGCGAGTCGACCACGACGACGCGCGATCGCTTCAGACCACGGTAGGCGTCCGGACCGACCGCGGCGATCTGATCGAGCAGCTCGGCTCGAAAGTGGAAGCCGACCAGCTCGTCGGAGGCGGCGTGTCGCTCTTGCGCGACGTCGGCTCGCACACGCCCGACCGTGCTCCGAACCGACGACGGCCACGCGAACCAGAACCGGCGCTCGTCCGCGATGAGAGCCGCTTGCAGGCGCCGGAGCTCGGCGAGGTAGCGACCGCCATCGACCACCGCGTCCCAGAGGACGAGCGCCTGCGGCTTCACCGAGGGGGCAGCCAGCGCCGCGAGCGGCGCGCCGAGCCGGAGCCCGAGCATCGAGACCTTGCGGACACCGGCCGCGTCCTTGAGCTCTTGAGCCGCCGTCTTGGCGTCGTCGACCCACCGCTCGACGCTGGCATCGTCGAGCGTGCCGGCCGAGTCGCCGACGCCGTACCACTCGAAGCGGAGCACGTGGTAGCCCGCGCGGGCGAGCGCGGCCGCGACCTGCCGAAACGCCCAGTGTGACCGCACGTGCTCTTGCCCGATGGGCGGGCACATGAGCACGCCCTGCCCGAGCTCTTGCCCGGCACGCGGCTCGTGAAGCATCCCGAAGAGGGGGCTCTTCGAGTCGCCGAAGAAGAGGGGGATCACGCCGTTCGAACCCCCTCGATGGCCCGCGCCGCGTCGGCTAACGACGAGAGCAGGAGCGTGCGGGGCGAAACGCGGACCCCCGTGCGGTTCTGGATCTCGACGACGACCTCCATGCTGCGGATCGAGTCGCCGCCCAGCTCGAAGAAATTGTCGTTCACGCCGATGTCGGACCGGCCGAGCGCTCGCCCGACCAGATCGACGAGCAGCCGTTCGGCGTCGGTCGACGCTGCGACGGTCTCGCGCTCGCGGCTTCGCTCGGCTGCGCCGAGCTTGGCGAGCGCGCGGCGATCGATCTTGCCGTTCGGCGTGCGTGGCAGCGCCGGCACCTCGACCACCGCTTGGGGGATCATCGCGTCGGGCAAGCTCTTGCGCAGGTGCTTTCGCAGGTCGGTCGCGGTCACCGTCTCGCCCCTCTTGGGGACGACCAGCGCGACCAGGCGCGCGTCGGTGCCGGCCTCGCGGACGACACCGATGGCCCCCTCGGCGACGGCTGCGTGCTTGTTGAGCGCCGACTCGATCTCGCCGATCTCGATGCGGTGCCCGCGCACCTTGACCTGATCGTCATCGCGGCCCGCGAACTCGATCACGCCGTCGTGGCGGAACCGCGCCTTGTCGCCGGTGCGATAGACGCGGGCGCCGTCGCGGAACGGGTCGGCGAGGAACTTCTCCCCCGTCGGGCCCGGGAGATCGAGGTAGCCGAGCGCGACGCCCGCGCCGCCGATCCAAAGCTCACCGAAGGCGCCGATGGCGCACGGCTCGCGCCCCCCGTCGACGACGTAGACAGTGGTGTTATCCATTGGTTTGCCGATGGGGATGGGGCCGCTGACCTCACGGACGTCTTGCAGAGTCGACCAGATGGTCGTCTCGGTCGGGCCGTAGCAGTTGGTGACGTACGCGCCCGAGTCGACGAGCCACGACGCTAGATCGACGGGGAACATCTCGCCGCCGACCAGGGCCTTGAGCCCGCGCGGATCGAAGCCGCCCGCCTTGAGCAGGCGGTACGTGGAGGGCGTCGCTTGCAGCACGGTCGCGCCATGCTTCTTCATGAGCTCGGCCAGGTCGCGACCGTCTTGGGCGGTCTCCCGGTCGGCGACCACGATGGTGGCGCCCGTCGCCAGCGGTACGTACATCTCGTAGCCGGCGATATCGAACGACAGGGTGACCACGGCGCAGAGGATGTCGTCGGGCTTCATGCCCGGCGAGCGCTGCATCGACGCCACGAAATTGAGGAGGTTCCGGTGGGTGACCTCGACGCCCTTCGGCGCACCGGTCGAGCCCGACGTGAACAGCACGTACGCGCGCGCCGCCGCTCGCGAGCGGTGCGCGAAGCCCTCGGCCGCCCCGCCGTCGCGCTCGAGATCGGTGAGGAGCACCGTCTCGGGGCCGCCGCTCGGCACCGCGTCCTCGGTGTCGTCTTCTACGACCACGAGCTTGGCCTTGGTCACCATGCCGGCCACGCGCTCGGGCGGGTACTCGGGATCGATGGGAATGTAGGCGGCGCCGGTCGCGAGGATGCCGAGCAGCGCGGCGACCATGTGGGCCGAGCGGTCGACCGCGAGGCCGACGAGATCGCCCTCACGGACGCCCTTGTTCGAGAGCGCTTGCGCGATCGCTCGGCTCTTCTGGTCGAGCTCCGCGTACGTGAGCTGGCCGTCGCCGTCGACGACCGCCACCTTGTCGGGGTGGGCCGCGACCCGGGCCGCGAACGCGTCGAGGATCGTGCCCTCGGCGATGGGCCGCTCGGTCTGGTTCAAGTCGACGAGGATGCGCCGGCGGTCGGCGTCGCTGAGGACGGGCAGCTTGCCGCAGGGCGTCTCGGGCGCCTCGACAGCAGCCGCGAGCAGCGCCTCGTAGGCGGCGAGCCAAGCGGCGATGGTCTCGCGGTCCCAGAGCGCGGTCGAGTACTGGCACTCGAGCACGACCGAGCCCTTGGAGTCGAAGGCGTTCAAGAAGAGCTCGAAGGTCTCGGACACGCGCGGGTTCGCGCGAAAGCTCACGTCGAGGCCCTCGAACGAGAGGCCTGCCCCCTCCATCCCGGTGTCGAGGTTGAAGAGGAGCGAGACGAGCGGCAGCCGGCTGGGGTCGCGCGCGACCGGCAGGCGGCCGAGCACGTCGCCCAGGGTGAAGCGCTGGTGATCGTAGGCGTCGAGCACGGCCTTGCGCGTCTCTTTGAGCACGGCCGCGAAGCTCTGGTCGGGGGTCGCGCCGAGACGTACCGGCAAGAGGTTCGCGCAGTGACCGACGAGCATCTCGCGCCCCGTCGCGCTCTGCCCGGCGGCGGGCACGCCAACGACGACGTCGCGCTGGCCGGTGAGGCGCGTGACCAGCACCGCGAACGCAGAGAATAGGGTGACGAAGAAGCTCGCGCCCTGCTTGGCGCCGGCCTTTCTCACGGCCGCGACGAGATCCTTGGATAGGGGCCGATCGACCCGCTCGGACGCGACCGCGCGCATCGCCGGGCGCGCGCGATCCGTCGGCAGGTCGAGCGCCTCGGGCAGCGGCTCGAACCGGCCGAGCCAGTACTTCTCTTCTTTGGTGGCGTCTCGCGACGCCTCTTCACGCGCGTACTCGGCGAACGAGCTCACCTCCTGCAGCGCCGCCTTTTGCCCATGCTTCGCCGCCGAGTAGAGCGGCGCGAGATCCTTGAGGAGGACGGCGAACGACCAGCCGTCGCACACGATGTGGTGTGACCCCAGGATGACGCGGTGGTCCTCGTCGCCCATCTTGACGATCGTGGCTCGGACGAGCGGACCGTGCTCGAGATCGAACGGCGTGCTCGCCTCTTTGCGGATCGCCTCGGCGAGCCGGGCCTCGGCGTCCGCGAGCTGCGAGAGGGCGACGAAGCCGACCGCCAGGCCCCCCGCGCCGCCGGCGCCCACGTTCCCGATGCAGAGCGAGCGGCCATCGCGGCTGAGCGTCGACCGGAGCGAGACATGCCGCGCCGGCAGCTCGCGCAGCGCTGCCTCCATCGCGGCGCGGTCGAACGGGCCGCGGCACTCGATGGTGATCGACTCGTTGTAGGCGAGCGACGCTTCTTCGCTCATCTGCGACGCGACCCAGATCTCTCGCTGCGCCGCCGTCGTGGGCGACGCGTCGGCCAACTCGCCGTCTGCGAACGGATCGAAGTCCACCTCGACGAGCTCGTGCTCCCGGCTCATTCGCCACCCCCTGCCGCGCCGAGCGCTTCGGCCCGCGGGCGATAGAACAGCCACTTACCCGGCCGCTTCTCGTCGGGGACGAACCAGGCGGGCGAGCCATCCTTGTCTTTGCCCAGCCGCGCCCCTGGCACGGGCGGGTGCGCGAACGGATCGACGTGCTTCGGCTTCGGCAAGAAGCCTGCGGCCTGCATCTCGAGGATGCTCTCGGTGAAGGCTTGCTTGATGAAGGCGCAGTCGGCGTCGGTGTGGGCCACCGTCAAGAAGGCCACGCGACCGTCCCAGATGTGGAGCCCCTTGAGGCGAAGCCAGAAGAAGAGCAGCCCGCCGAACGGCAAGTCGTCGGGGTAGCCGAGCTTGAACCAGGAGCTGCACGTCGTGAGCTCGAACGGAGCCTCGACGCGCTTGAAGAACGCGTTGATGTCGTCGACGAGGGTCTGGGTGCGCGCGGTGATGGTGCGCTGGAGCTCCGGCCCCTGCTCCTTGATGTGGAGCATCGAGGCCTTGCAAGCGGCGAGCGCCAGCGGGTGGCGGACGAACGTGCCGGCGAAGTAGGTCACGCCGATCTCGGGCACCGAGGCGTCGCCGAACTGCCACGCCCCGCCGTCGAGCGCGTCCATGAACTTGGGGATGCCCGCGATCGCCCCGATGGGGAGGCCGCCCCCGAGGATCTTGCCGTAGGTGGCGATGTCGGCGCGCACGCCGAAGTACTCTTGCGCGCCGCCCGGGCAAAGCCGAAACCCGGTGATGATCTCGTCGAAAATGAGGGCGATCCCCAGCTCCTCGGTGAGCTTGCGGAGCTCTTGCAGAAACGCCCGCGGCTGGAGGTCGGGCCGCCGGCTCTGCACCGGCTCGACGAGGACCGCGGCGATGTCGCCCCCGCGCTCGCGGATGACGTCGAGCGCCGACGCCTCGCCGTAGTCGAGCACCAGGTTGTTCTGCACCGCCGACGGCAAGATGCCGGGCGCGCCGGGGATCGAGCGCAGGCTCTTGGTCCCGCGCAGGATCACCTCGTCGAGGATGCCGTGGTAGTCGCCGGTGAACGAGACGACGAGCGGCCGGCCCGTCACCGTGCGCGCCAGGCGGGTCGCACCCAGCACGGCCTCCGAGCCGGTGTTGCAGAAGACGACGCGCGGGTGGCCGGTGAGCTCGCTCACGAGGCGCGCGCAGTCGGCGACCAGCGGGTGCTGGGGACCGATCTCGAACCCCGCGTCGAGCTGCTGCTTCACCGCGTCGACCACGTACTTCGGGCGATGGCCCAGGAAGTTCGCGCCGAAGCCGCACGTCACGTCGAGCCACTCGTTGCCGTCGATGTCCCAGAGGCGCGCGCCCTCGGACTTGCCGACCACGATCGGGTAGACGATCTCTTTCCACATCGGCTTGAACCCGGTGACGACGCGGGGGTCGGCGACCACGTCACGGTTCGCCGCGGTGAACGCCTTGGAACCCTTGGTCCGCGCGACGTAGGCCTCCATGAACCTGCGGAGCGCGGCGTCTTGCTCTTCGGGCAGCGCCGCCGATGTCTTTTCGATGCGAGCGCCGGCGCCGAACGTCTTCTTCGGAGCGCCATCGTCGGCCGCCGCAGCAGCCGCGGGCGCGGTTTTGGCGGCGCCGTTCGACGCGCCGTTCACGTCGGGCCGGCCCGACGGAGCCGAGGCCTGGACCGGGGCGACCGCCGTCACCGGGAGAGGCAGGCTCGCGGGCGCGGCGCCACCGAGGAGCGCGATCTGCTGCGCCATGAGCTGGAGCTGCTGCTCGACGATGCGCGCTACGTCCGATGTCGGCGCGGCGACGGCGAGGGTCGGCATGGCCGAAAGAGCCGCGAAGCCGTGGACCGCGGGCGCGGCGCCCGCGATCGGCGCGGTCGCCGGTCCGGGCGCGGACGCGGCGCGCTCGGGGCGAAACGCGTCGGGCGGCAGCACCGAATCGAAGTGCGCGACGAGCGCGTCGAGCGACACCAGGTCCTCGGACATTTGCCGGAACGTGATCTCGCTGCCCATCCGCTTGGACACGAGCTGCGCGCACTGCGTCAGCGAGAGCGAGTCGAGCCCGAGCTCCATGAACGTCGATGCGGTATCGGCGCCGGCCAGCTCGACGCCCGACGCTTCCTCCAGCACGTCACGCACCTTGGCGAGGATGTTGGGGCGGCGATCGTTGGAGGACGGATCGATGGGAGCAGGCTGGTCGGACATGGTGGTGATCGGTTGGGGTGGATTCGGTACGGAGGAGGCG
>CALKVR010001137.1 GCA_938004815.1 uncultured Polyangiaceae bacterium
GTGGTGGCGGTCTTGACCGGCGGCGGCTTTGGCGGCGGCGGCTGGGGCGCGGTCGCGCTCGGCACGGGGCTGACCGTCGGTGCCGACGACGCGACACCGGCGGTGGCCGGCGCGGTCGGTTGCCCGGTCGTCGTGGTGGTGGGCTGGGTCGTGGTGGGCTGGGTCGTGGTCGGCTGCGTCACGGGCGGCTGGACGGCGCCGGCCGTGGGTGGCGGGGTAGGCGCCGGATCGGCCGTGAGGTCGGAGAAGAGCAGCGCGGCGATGGCGAACACGAGCGCGAACAGCCCGACGCCGAGGAGGACCCACCGCCGATCGAAGCGCGGCCGCCGCGGCATCGTCGCCTCGAGCTCTTTGCGGATCTGCTCGGCGTGGTACCGGCTGATGTCGTCGTACTTCACGCCCTTCGGGGGCGGGAACGACATCCGGTGGCGCACCTCCATGAGCCGCGCGAACTCGGGCGAGCCCGGGGCGACATCGGCGATCTCGCGGTCGTTGTGCGCGAGCGCGCGCCGCCACTCGCCCTCGGTGAGGTTCGCGAGCTCCCACCGCGGCTTGCCGTCGCGGTGGTCGGCGTCGGTGATCGCCGGCTTCTCGGGATCCGAGATGTCGCGCATGAACCCCGACCCGCTGCTCGCGGTCGGTCGCTCTTTCACGTCGACGAGATCGATGGGCTCGACATCGACCTCGGTGCGCGCACCCTCGCCGCTCGGCGCGCGCGCGTGCTCTCCCGAGGGCGGGTCGTCGGGCCCCGACTCGGGGCTCGGCGTGTCCTCGTTCTGGATGGCGAAGAGCTGAGGTTTGGTGGTGCCCATGGTGCTTCGGGGGTGGCCGCGCCGCATTGTCGCAGCCGGACGCGTGGCCGGAACACTTTTGCGCCCTGCCGCGATCATGGTGTCACCGTCCGCTGCCAGGAACAACCGCGCAGGGACCGTGCCGTTGGGAGCCCTCACTCGAGGGGCTCGACGAACGGGATGATGCAGTCGATGTCGACGAGCCCGGACGAGGGAAATTCGGCGTTGGGGGTGAGCGCGAGGATCACGTGCGTCGGCGCGTCCTCGGATCTCGTCCACGCGTAAGGCGCGGGGTACGGGGGCTCGGGCGCGGGGCCGTCGGGGTCGATCACCGCGCCCTCGTCCGTCGGCCCGTAGGCGATGGGCTCGCTGAAGTCGTTCAGCACCGGCAGGTAGTAGGCCGTGTCGAAGGTGCCGAGCGCGAGATCGTGGGTGACGATGGCGACCATGCTGCCCGCCCAACCCCGGGCGCGGACGTAGAACCCGAGCTTGCCGCTCGCGGGCAAGAGCCCGCGCAGATCGATGGCGGGGCCCTGGAGGTAGCGGGTGTACGGCGGCGCACCGTCCTCGAACACGCCGAACGCGGTGCCCTTGCCGTCGCACTGCGCCGCGCACCGGATGCAGTTGCAGACGCAGTCTGTCGTGTCGTGGTTCGCGTCGGCGAACGGGTACGCGAAGTACGACCACTCGCTCTCGGTGAGCGGCAGACACGTCGCATTCGGCGCCGAGGCCACCACGTCCGGCGGGCACGAGCCGTCGCCGAAGCAAGACAGCGTCTCGGTGCAGTCATCTGGATCGCAGGCGCAGTCCGGTGGGTCGCCCGCGACGCAGCCGAAGCCATCCGCGATCTCGCCGATGCACCCGTCTGCGTCCTGCGGCAGGTTGTTGACGGTGTCGAAGCACGACCGGTTCGGGACCTGAGCGGGCGGCGGACACTCCACGCAGTCGTCGCCCACGAAGACGAGCGGGGCGGCGCAGGCCACGCACACGCCGTCGATCACACGCGACGGCGCCTCGCAAACCACCGCCGGCGGGAGCGCGTCGAGGCACGCGCCGACGCCGAGCACGCCGACCGTCGCGGCGACGGCGAGGAGGAGCTGGAGGTGGCGAATCGCTGTCACGGTCGGGGCACGTAGAAGGGGACGATGCAGTCGATCTCCAGGATACCTGCCGTCGGTTCGCCGAATGTTACTCCAGCTCGATGCTCACCGACGCCGACAGCGGACCGATCGATACGGCCGTCTTCGGCGCCTGCTGCGAGTCGACGACGGTCGCGACCAAGAGGCTCAGCGTCGCGGCGCCGAGCACGCTGGGGAGAGCCCACGAGACCATGTAGCCCGTGCGAAAGTCCTCGTACCTGTCGGCCGCCGGTTGGTACTCGGGAAAGACCCGCGGTATCGCCTCGGCGTCGGCGCGCAGGCTCTTGGCGTGAAAGAACAGGCCGACGGGCAGCGCGACCGACGCCGCCGTCAACACCGCGCCGCCGATGAGCACGCCGGGGTGCACGAGCGGATCACGTGCCGCTGGCGGCGGGGGCGGTGCGATGGGCGGCGGCATCTCGGGCGCGGGCAGGAGGCGCGCGGCCAGCTCCTCGCTCTCGCCCGCGCCGAGCTCGACCGTCGTCCTCACCGCGCGCGGGCCCTCTCCCATTTCGAGCGAATAGGCTCCCGGCTCGAGGTACTGCTCGATCGGCGCGTCACGCGGGGGCAGGTTGCCGATCCGAACGCTCACGCGTTCGCCCGACACCGCGCGGGTGATGCGAAGACGGCCGAGCTTCGGGCGGATCGCGTTGGCGCGCTCGACCGCGTCTTGCCGGCGCGCCTCGATCTCGGGGGGCTGCTGGCCGGGCTGCTCGCCGACTCGGCGGACGAAGGCCTCGAACCGCTCGACCGCGCGAGGCCGGTCGCCGGCCGCCTCGTACGCGAGCCCGAGGTTGTAGAGGACGCGCCAGCGCCGCGCGGGCGGGCCCTCGGCGAGCACCCGCTCCCACGACGCGGCCGCGCCCTGGGGATCACCCGCGTCGAATCGGGTGAGGCCCTCGTTGAAGATCGCGGTGGCCTCGTCGTCGGTCAGCTCGGCAACGGCGCGGCAGCTCCACGCGGTCAGCGCGGCAGCCGCCGAGCACGCGAGCAAGATCGAGAGGTAGCCGCGCAATCGCATTCGAACGCACTCATTCTTCTTCGTCTCGGAGCTGGCCGAGCATCCGGTAGAGGCTCTGCCGCGGCAACCCCAGGAGCTCGGCCGCCTTTTGTACCGAGCCGCCCGCCCGCTCCACGACCTTGGGGAGCACCTCGCGGTGGAACCGATCCATCAGCCGACGCTTCGACTCGTGGTAGGGGAGCGTCTCCAGGCCCTCGAACACGCTCACACCCGGCAGGAGCGACGGGGTCGCGCCGGTCTCGAAGAGGAGCTTGGGGTCGGTGCGGTCGAAGGTCGCGAAGCGCTCCACGACGTTTCGGAGCTCGCGCGCGTTGCCCGGCCAGCCGTACGCGCGCAGGAGCCGCGCGAGATCTTCGGGCACCTTGGCCTCGGCGTCGCCGGTCGCGCGGCGGAGGAACGACTCGGCGAGGGGGAGCACGTCCTCGGGACGATCGGCGAGCCGGGGAACGCTGACGTGCACGACCGCGAGCCGGTAGAACAGATCCTCGCGGAACTCCTTGCGGCGGACCATCTCGCGGAGCTTGCGGTTGGTCGCCGCCACGACCCGAACGTTGACGCGCACGAGCTGGGCGCCGCCCACTCGGCGAAACGACCGATTCTCGAGGGCGCGCAGCAGCTTGGGCTGGGCTTCCAGGGGTAGCTCGCCGATTTCGTCGAGGAACAGCGTGCCGCCGTCGGCTTGTTCGAACGCGCCCGGTCGAGTCGCGACGGCACCGGTGAACGCCCCCTTCTCGTGCCCGAACAGCTCGCTCTCGAGCAGGCTGTCGGAGATCGCGCCGCAGTCGACGACCACGAACGGGCCGTCGCGTCGTGTGCTCTCTTGGTGCAGCGCCAGGGCCAGCACGTCTTTGCCGGTGCCGCTCTCGCCCTCCAAGAGCACGGTGACGTCGTTCTTGGCGGCCTTCTCGAGGAGCTCGAAGACGTAGCGCATGCCGGGGCTCTCGGCGATCGCGTCGCCGAAGCTCCGGCGGGCCGAGACGGTCATGTCGACGCGGTCGCGCGCGATCTCGACGCGCAGGGTCGTGTCGCCGACGACGAGCGACGCGCTCTCGGTCAGCAGGATGTCGGTGGCGCGGACCGAGCCCAGGCGTGTGCCGTTCAGGCTGGCGAGGTCGGTGACGCGGACGCCATCGGTCTCGGCGCGGAGCTCGACGTGCCGCCTCGAGACGAGGCGATCGGTGAGCATCAGGTCGCACCCCGAGCCCGTCCCGATCAGGAGACCCACCGGCCCCACCGACGCTTTCAGCCCGATGTCGGGGCCCTTCGTGACGGTGACCTCGGCGCCGACGAGCTTCAGCGTGAGCAGCTCCTCTGCCGTCGCTTTGCGGGTCGCTCCGGTGTCGTCGGGCTCGTGCATGCGCCCGCATCCTACAGGACTCCCCGGCGTCGCTTCGATGTGACACGCGTCGCTCCCCCGTGACGTCAGGGTTTTTTCGGGCCGCCGCCGATAGAACGCTGACGGCGCGCGCGCCACGTGGCCGAGATGCCCGCGTTTGGGTCGATCGGCCGCCGACGGCACGGTCTCTGCTCAGGGGACCTTCATGACCCGCGTTGCCAAGACAATCTTCGTCGGCGCGCTCGCAGTGGGCGGCTGCGGAACCGATCAGGGGCCGTTCCGACCAGCGGGTGAGACCGGACCATCGGCGCTCGAAGAGGAGCGCTTCGTGAAACGTCTGCACCTCGACCTGACCGGCGAGAGGCCGTCGGACGAGGCGCTCGCCGAAGGGCTCGAGCGGCTCGCGTCGGAGGGCAATCTCCCTTCGACGCGCGCGGCGATGGCGAGCGAGCTGATCGCCACACCGCGCTTCGCGGAGCTCTGGGTCGACGAGATCGAGACCGACGCCTTCGGGGGCACCCGCCGGGAGGACGTCTACGACCTCTTCTGCAGCGTGTTCCTCACCATCGAGCCGTCGTGCGAGGCGTGCGTCATCGACCCTCAGGACCTCTGCTCGTGCGACTGCGAGACGGTGCGAGACCTCGAGGCCGAGCGCGAGGTCCTGAGGAGGTCGGCCGCCGACTTCACGGCCGGGGCGCCGTCGGCCGAGATCGATCGCCGCATCGTCTCGAGCCTGGCGTTCCAGGTGAACGGCGGCACCGGCGACGGCATCGCCGACGCGATGTTCTCGTCGTTCCTGGGCCGCCCCGCCGAGGCGGAAGAGATGCGTCAGGTCCGCGCGTTCGTGCTCGGCGACGGCATCCCCAACGTGGGCGCCATCCTCTTTCACGAGCCGGGCACCAACTACGCCGACCTCGTCGACATCGTATTCGCGAGCGAGCCATACCGTGACGCGCTCGTCGATCGCGTGTTCTTTCGCTACCTCGGTCGGTACGCGACGCCGGCCGAGCTCCGACACTTCGCGTCGACGCTCGACGCGGCGGGCCCCGACGCGCGGGCGGTCATCGTGAGCGTGACGTCGTCACGCGAATACTTCGAGCAGTGAGGGAGGCAGGACCATGCTGAAGCGAATGATGTTTGCGGCCTTTCTCGTCGTCGGGGCGGCCGCGTGCAAAGACGAGTACGCGTTCGACCAGGCGGTCGCGGGCGACACCGACAGCGAGCGCGTGCCGCGCCCCAAGACCGACGGCCAGTTCTTGCGCTCGGTCTACGCCGACCTCCTCGGGCGTGCTCCGGGGCAGCTGGAGGTGGAAATCGTCGACGAGGGCGGCAACACGCTCAGCGAGTTCCCCCTCGACGAGCAAGAGCTGCTCCTCGTCGTGCTCGACGGCGTGGGCGATGACGACGCGATGCGCTCGCTCGTCGTCGCGGGCCTCGTCGAGAGCGAGGAGCTCAGCCTGCCCGCGAAGGCCGACGTCGCCGACCCGGCCGCCTTCGTCTCGGAGCAGTTTCGCAATTTCCTCGGGCGCGAGCCGAACGCCTACGAGCTCGACGCGTTCGTCGCCGCCTGGAGCCGAGACCCCGCCGTCGACCCCAAGGTCGTCGTGCGCGCGATCATCGGGTCGCGCGAGTACCAGAGCCAGTGAGGAGAGAAGCCATGACGACCCTCAGCCGACGCAACTTGTTCCGTGCCGCAGGCGCAGCCGCGGCCGGCGCAGCCATCTCTCGCGGTCGCCCGGCGCTCGCGGGCCGCACCTTTGCGGCCAAGCGCTCCGTGATCGTCAGCATCGCCGGAGGCCTGCGGCTCTCCGAGTCTCTCGGCATGGCCGAGGGCGCCACGATGCCCAACCTCTTCGGGCGCGTTCCGCTCGTCTCCGGCTTTGGTGACGACGACGCGGGGCCGACGCGGATCGCGCCCGGTTATGTCTCTCCCCAGCTCGTGCTCCCGCCCGAGCGGCGCGTGCCGCTCTACACCGAGGGCGCGCTCGTCGCGAACCTGCGCTACGCCGAGGGCGTGCCCGGCCACCTGCAGGGCGCGGCGTGCCTCACGAGCGGTCTCTACAACGACCTCGACAACCGCGAGGATGCGCGGCTCGAGGCGCCGACGCTGTTCGAGATCCACCGGCGTCAAACCAACGCGGCCGCGCTCGACGCCTGGTACGTCTCGAACGTTGCCGGGTTCTACAGGGCGCTGCAGTACGGGGGCCACCCGGAGTTCGGCCAGGCCTTCGCGGGCTCGTGGGTGTCGCCGCCCTCGACCGCCAACGCCATCGTCCCTCTCGTCACCCGCGGCAACAAACGGATAAGGCTCGATGGGCTGCCGATCGTCAACGACTCGCCCGAGTCGAACCGCGCCGCGCGCGAGCTCCGCGCCGTGCTCGACGGCAATACACCGGCCTATGGCGCCGACGTGCTCCAACAGCGGACCGAGGACTCGGCCGCGATGGAGGACTACCTGGCCGAGATCTACGGTGACCCGACCTACCAATCGTTCTACCCCGACGCCATCGGCATCGGCACCGTGGGCGACGGCGGCGGGCTCGACGCCACCGGCGACGCACTGACCATCTACCACACCGAGCGGATCCTCGAGCGGTTCAAGCCCAGCGTCATGGTCGTGTCGCTCATCGATATCGATGTCTGCCACGACGACTTCAACGGCTACCTCGAGTCACAGCGCGTCGCCGACGCATTGGTGACGCACCTCTGGGACTTCATCCAATCGACCCCCGGGCTCAAAGACGAGACCGCGCTGTTCGTTCTGCCCGAGCACGGGCGCCAGCTCCAGTTCAATGGTCAGAACACCGACACCCTCGGTCGCTCGGGCCTCGACCACGGCGGAGGCGACGACGGCGATCGCGACGTGTGGCTCCTCGCCCTCGGTCCCGATTTCAAGCCCGGCGTCCATGCCCCGACCAACATCGAGCAGGCCGGCCGCGGCTCGGGCCGCTACGAGACGATCGACGTCGTGACCACCGCCGCCGAGATCCTCGGGCACGGCGACGTGATGACGAGCACCCTCACCGGGTTGGGGAAGCGCCCCGGTCTCGTCATGGAAGGGATCCTGCGATGAGAGCCGCGATCGCGCTATCGCTGGTCGCCACCGCCGCCCTCGTCGCCGGCGCGTGCTCGGAGCCGATCGACCCGGGCGGTGATCCGCCGTCCGAGGCGCTCGAGCCGGACCCGCTCGACACCATCCCGCAAGAGGTCGACGCGGGGAGCCTCGACGACCTCTACCGCAAGGTCCTGCTCCCGAGCTGCGCGGGCCAGGCCGGGCTGTGTCACTCCGGGCAGTTCGAGCCCAACCTCTCGACCCCCTCGCTCGCGTACTACAACCTCGTCGAGCGCCCTGGCCTCGAGAAGCGCGATCGCCTGCGCGTGGTTCCGGGCAAGCCAGAGCAGAGCCTCCTCATCGACAAGCTGCGAAACCGCGAGGTCATCAGCGTGATGCCGCTCGGCGCCGCTCCCGTGCCCGAGGAGCAGATCGCCGCCATCGAAGCGTGGATCGCCGGCGGAGCGAAGCGCTTCGGGGGCGCCGAGCCCACCGAGCCGATCGACGAGCCGCCCGAGGAGCCGCAGCTCGGCATCTTCGACCCCGACGGCGTGCGCCTCGACCTCGGCGGAGCGGCGGTCGCCTCGGCGGGCCAGTCCGTCGTCTTTCGCATGACGTCGCACGACTTCGAGACCGCGGACGAGGACATGGCGTACGCGGTGTTCATCCTGCAGACGGCGGAGGGTGACCTGGTGGTCTTCAACCCCGGCACGGGCGATCCGACGTCGGCCTACGCCGCATTCGACGATGCCAATCCGCCCCCCATCGGCGACGAGTCCTACAACTGGATGTTCGAATGGGTCGTCCCCGACACGGTCGACCTCCTCGACTTCGACGACAACCTGGTAGAGGCCGTTCCCACCGCCGGCATGAGCTTCTTCTTGGTCGGCGCGTACATCCCCGAGCTCGACGGCGACGACTACACGATCGCGGTCAACTTCACGCAGGAAGGTCTGCAGGTGCAGCCATGAAGACTCAAAGGCTCGCCGGGGTGCTCGTGCTCGCCCTCGGGTGCGGTGACGACGCGGCGCCTACCGTCGAGGTGGTCTCGGCCACGCCCGACGCGCTCGTCACCACCGACGACGCGCTCGACGATCTCTCCATCGTCGTCCGTTACGAGGACGCGACGGGGGATCTCGGCGGTGGGGTCGCGCGCGTTCACGACTGCCGCTCGGCCACCGTCGTGACCGACCTCGAGATCCCGACCATCTCCAACGCGGCGGGGGTCGACGAAGAGATCGCCATCTCCGGGGAGCTGGAGCTCGTCGTCAACGACGTCGGGACGCAGCCGCGCACCGGCGTTTCGCCGGTATGCGAGTCGGCCGGCGTCGGAGCTGGGGCGTTTTGTGTCGTGCTCGTCGACGCCGCCGGGCACGAGAGCGAGCCGGGGTGCACCCCCGTGCTCCAGATTCAGTGAGCCCGCCGTCGCGTGGTGTCGCCGCCGGGGTCACTCTGGCGCGACGCCGAGCACGGCCTTCGCCTCTTCTCGCCACTCGTCCTCGCTCGCGGTGAGCTCGCGCAGCACCTCGAGCGTGCAGGCGCGGAAGCGTCGCCTCGCGAAGTGGAGCCGGTTCGTGACGTCGTGCACCGCCACCCCGAGCTCGCCGGCGATCGCCGAGTAGGTCGGGGGGTCGTCTCCGGCCAGGTAGTAGCGGTCGAAGATCGCGAGGTGCTGCGTCTTGCCGGCGGCCTCGAGCTCGGCGCGCAGCGCTTCGACCGCGAGCGACACCACGCGCCGCGTGAACTCGGCGTCGAACGCCGCGAGCGCGTCGGGCGTCTCGGCGTCGGGGACATCGTCGGACGCCGACCCGTCACCGAGGGCCTCCGTCTTGCCCCCTCCTCGCTTCGCGCTCCTTTGGGCTCGGATTTCGTCGGTCACGAAGCGGTCGAGGCAAGTCCGCAGGAACGTACGAAACCGCGCGCGGCCGGGCTCGAACTTGCCGAATGTGTCGCGCTCGACGCACCGCGCGAAAAAGGCGTTCGCGAGGTCCTCGGCGTCCCCGTCCGGCTTGCGGAAGCGCATGGCGACGTACCGCACCACGGCGGGCCGGTAGGCACGCGCCACGCGGTTCCAAGCCGACGCTCGGATCGCGGCTTCGGAGCTGCTCGTCCCGAGCACGGCGCTGAGCATCGTGGCCGGGAACGCCTCGCCCCCCTCGCGAGGGCGAGCCGGAGGCGCCGCTTTGCTCGCTTTGTCGGACATCGGGCGACGAGCGTACCAGCCTGCTCGCGCGCCAACAAAAAGGTCCCCGACCCGGCTCCGTAGGGAACGGTTGGAAGGAGCCACGGCTCGATGACCATGCACCGATTCCGTTCACGAGGGGTTTTCGTCACGCTCGCCGGCCTGACGGCCGGGGGCACGCTCTCCGGCTGCTCGTCCAACCTGGGCGACGCGATCCGGCCCAAGGAGGTCACGGCCGGCGAGGCGCTAGGAGGGGTGGGCGCCTGCGAGGCCGACTACGCCAAGCCGCTAGTGATCGACATCAGCCCCGAAGACCGCGGTGACCTCGAGGCCAAGCTCAAGCAGGGCGGGCCGGTGGTGAAGTTCGACTGCAAGACGATGAAGATCCTCCCCACGTGCCGCATGAAGAACGTCCGGTACGACTGGGTCGGCTACACCCCGAAGGCGCAGCTCGTCGAGATGGAGTCTGGCGACGACCTCGGCGCCGCGCTGCCCCTCAACGGGATGAGCTTCAAGGCCGCGCTCGAACGATCGGGGCGCCTCAACCTGGCGACGATGACGGTCGGGCAGCGGAGCGCGGCGATGCTCGCGGTCGACCCCGCGAACCTCGAGGGCGATTGCGACGACGCGACCCACGTCATCAACTCGGTCTGGGTCGGAGCGTTCAGGCTCGAGACGGGCTCCAAGGGTGAGGTGGCGGCGGCGGCCGACGTGTTCGGGGCGAGCGCGCACGCCGGGAGCAAGAGCGAGCGGAAGGCGATGACGTCGGACGGCGACGTGAAGTCCTGCGAGTCGGCGAAAGAGGACGCCGGCGGGCCGCCCGCAGGCTGTACGGCCTTCGTTCGGCTGGAGCTGCTCAAGATCCCGCCCAAGGGGAGCACGGCGATCGCGGTCGCGAACGTCGCAGAGGACAAGGAGCCGGCCGCGGCCGAGGAGGCAAAAGAGAAGCCGGTCAGCTGCCCGCCCGGCCGCGAATGGAACGGCGTCTTCTGCGCGTCGGCGAAGCCGACGAGCACGGCGTCGTGCAGCTCGAAGAACCTCGGTGTCTGTCGCGAGCGCTGCAACAAGAACGACGCGGCCGCCTGCTACACGCTCCACCTCGACGCCAACCAGAAGAAGGACACGACGAACGCGAAGCTGTTCGCCGAAAAGGCGTGCGACCACGGCGACGAGCGCGGCTGTTTCGCGCGCGGGTTCAAGGCCATGAGCGAGAAGGACGACAGGGCCGAGATCGAATGGTTCTCGAAGGGATGCTTCGGCGGCCACGCGTCGTCGTGCGGGATGGCTGGGTCGAAGTACGCGCGCCAAAAGGAGCCGGTGAAGGCGTTCACGTTCCAGAAGCGCGCGTGCGATCTCGGCAGCTCGTTCGCCTGCGGCACCGTCGCGCGGATGCAGATAGCGGGCGAGGGCACCCCCAAGGACGTTCAGAAGGGCCTCGCCCTCTACGAGAAGCAGTGTCTGCGGGGCACGGGCCCGCTCTGCATCTCGCTGGCGCGTGAGCACGAGTCGGGCAAGAGCACCAAGAAGGACCTCGCGCTCGCCGAGAGGTGGTTCAAGGCCGCATGCAACACGCCCGTCAGCGGGTTCGGGTGCTCGTCGCTCGCCGAGTTCTACGAACGGAAGGGCGACGAGACGAACGCGAAGAAGTACTTCGCCGTCGCCTGCGACAGGCGCGTCGCGAGCGCGTGCGCCAAGGTCGGGCGACCCGCGCCCGTGGGGCCGCCGCCGAAGCCGCCGTCGCCGCCGAAGCCGCCGCCGCCCCCGCCCCCCAAGGCGGGAAGCTGAGCAAGATCAGGCGCTACCACGCTGTGTAAAGGTGGGGGCACCTCGCACGTCTAAGAAGCATGGTCCGGTTTCTAGGACGTGGGTTGTTGCTGGGGGCCCTCATGTTGGGCCTCGTAGCGGGGATGTCGAAGGAGTCGGAGCCGGTGAGCAGCACCGGCCCGGCG
>CALKVR010001138.1 GCA_938004815.1 uncultured Polyangiaceae bacterium
GGCGTGCCGACCTGTTGCAGCACCCCCTTGTGGAGCACCACGATCCGGTCCGCCATCGTCATCGCTTCGATCTGATCGTGGGTGACGTAGATGGTCGTCTTGCGCAGATCGCGCTGGAGCGCCTTGAGCTCGACGCGGATCTGCGAACGGAGCGCCGCGTCCAGGTTCGAGAGCGGCTCGTCGAAGCAATAGATCTCGGGCTTTCGCACGAGGCAGCGGCCGATCGCGACCCGCTGCCGCTGCCCACCCGAGAGCTGCTTCGGCAGCCGCTCGAGGAGCGGGCCGAGCGAGAGCATCTCGGCGACGCGCCGGACCTCCCGCTCTTGCTCGGCTGGCGGGGTCTTCTTCACGTAGAGCGGGAACGCCAGGTTCTCGCGCACGGTCAAGTGCGGGTAGAGCGCGTAGCTTTGGAACACCATCCCTACCCCGCGCTCGTGGGGGGGCAGCTCGCTGATCTTGCGGTCGCCCGCGAAGATGGCGCCCTCGGTGAGGGTCTCGAGCCCCGCGACGAGGCGCATGAGCGTCGACTTGCCGCAACCGCTCGGGCCCACCAAGACGACGAGCTCGCCGGGCTCGGTCCGGAAATGGACGTCGGACAGCACCACGGTGTCGCCGAAGCGCTTGCCGACGTGCTCGAAGACGAGGGGCGGAGACTCGGTCGTCACGCGGAGGCGCCCGACAATAGTCGATGGCCTCGCGCGGGCGAGAGCGGGCGACGGCCCCTCGCCCGAAAAAAGGGGTTGCATTGGCCCACTGGTTGAACCAATATGCCACTCGTGTTCGAGCCGCTGCTCCGCGAGTCTGCCTCCGCCGCGTGCGCGTCGCGCGTTCGCGCCGCGATCTTGCGGGGCGAGCTCGCGGCCGGCGCGCGCCTCCCGCCCGAGCGCGAGCTCGCCGCGACCTTCGGGGTGAACCGGGGCACCCTGCGCTCCGCGCTCCGCGAGCTCGAGGGAGCCGGGCTCTTGTCGGTGCAGCACGGCAGCGGCTACTCGGTTCGCGACTTTCGAGTCTCGGGCGGCCCGGCGCTCGTCCCTGCGCTCGCCGATCTCGCGCGTGAGTCGGGCGATCTCGCCGCCGTAGCGGCCGATCTTCTGCTCGTGAGGCGCGCGCTCGCGGGCGCGCTCGTCGAGCGGCTCGCGTCGCAGCGGCTCGGGCGCCCGGCGCTGCGCGTGATCGAAGACGCGCTCGCCGCCTTCGCGGCCGCCGCCGCGGCCTCGCCGCCAGCGTCGCCAGCCACTTTGGCAGCGGCCGATCTCGCCGTCGTCCGCGCCCTCGTCGCCGCGACCGACAGCGCCGTCCTCGGCCTCTTCGTCAACCCCATCGCCTCGATCCTCGAGCGCGTGCCCGAGCTGCGTGACGCGGTCTACGCCGAGCCGGCGACCAACGTCGCCGCCTACCGCGCCGTGGTCGACGCGCTCCGCGCGGGCGACGTGCCGGCCGCCCTCATCGGCGGCGCCCTCGAGGCGCGCGACCAAGCCACCCTCGCCCGCCTGCGCGGGCGCAGCGGCGCTCAACCCTCGACCAGGCGGCCTAAATGACACATTCGTACCGCTTCGATCTCGAGCGCCTCATCACCCGCGCGGTGCTCGTCGACGTCGCCGGCGTCGAGCGCGCGCTCGCTCGGCTCCGCGGGTCGGCCGCGGTGCCCGCCGTACCCAACGCGTGGCAGATCACACTGGGTGTGCTCCGGATGTGGCACCGGATGTTCTTTCGCAGCGAGACGGTGGGCACGTCGGCGCGCCCGGTGCGCCGCACGTGGCGCGCGCGCCTGTTCGCACCGCGCGCGGTGCGGTTTCCGTTCCTCGTCGCCGAGCGCGCCATCGCGCCGCTCGATTTTTCGGGCCTGCTGAGCGGCCGTGAGCGCGTGATCCGCCACCTCCTCGCCGCGCACCACGACGCGCAGCAGTTCGCCTACGACCTCGAGATGCTGCGGCTCGACCCGGGCGCGCTCGCCGAGCTCCTCGACCGCACCCGCGCGATAACCAGCGGCCGCTCGACCCGCGCCGCCTACCTGCGCGATCTCACCGTCTACGACGGCTACCACGACGATCTCGAGGTCGCCGTCGCTCGCGCCATCGACGGCGACCTCGGCCTCTCGCCCGAGCAGGCAGCCGACCCCGACATCAGCTTCCACGCCTACCTCGCATGGTGCGCAGCCCAGCCCCGCGCGCTGGGGCCGACGCGGCGGGCGCACGCGGCCGGCCGCTGGTCTCTGGCAGGGGGCCTCTCGTGAACGCCGCCGACGTGGCCCTTTTGTCACGCCCGGAGCTCGCGCGCCTGCTCGCGGCCGGGCACCCGATCGAGGCTTCGACGCTGGCCGGGGCCGACTACCGTGGCACCTCGCTCGGCCTTCCTGCCGTCGTCGAGCGCCTGACGTGGAAGACGTTTCGCAAAGTGTTCCGGCACGCCCCCGGGGGCGCGGTGGTCGGCCACAACGTGCGCCTCGGCTCCGGCCGCATCGGCGCGGGCGCGCTCATCGCGCCGGCGAGCCGATCACGTTCGGCCCCTACCGCGTCGCTCCGCTTCCGGCTGGCGGCTCGCCGTTCGGGTGTCGAGCGGGCCTGCTCCTCGACTACGGGGCCGCCCACCCCACCCTCCACCCGCTCGCCCGGGTGCGCGATCCCCTGGTCGCCCTCCGCCCCGGCTCCGCCGAGCTCCTCCTCGGCGCGACCTACCTGGCGTTCGGCGCGCTCTCGCTCAAGACGCCGAGCTTCTTCGTGCTCGAGCGGCTCGGCCGGCAGCATTGACGACCTGGCAGCCGGGTGATTGCCTGGTGACGATGCTCTTCTCCTACGCCCGGCTCGTTTGCATCGGCCTCCTCACTGTCGCCTGCAACGGCTCGATCGACGACGACGGCTCGGGGGGCGAGGGCGGCTCGGTCACCTCTGGCAGCCCGACGTCCTCGGGCTCCAAGGCGAGCTCGAGCGGATCGACGGGCGCGACCTCGGGCTCGACGTCGAACGCCACGTCCTCGAACACGGGC
The DNA here is from genome assembly GCA_938004815.1 of uncultured Polyangiaceae bacterium. Classification (GTDB taxonomy): domain Bacteria; phylum Myxococcota_A; class Polyangia; order Polyangiales; family Polyangiaceae; genus Xiheicaenibacterium. Next base: position 2,984 of record CALKVR010001138.1, read on the forward strand.
ACGACCTCGAGCGGCGGTGATCCCTACGCAGCCGCGCGCACGGCCTGCATCAACAAGATCAACGAGCTCCGCGCGACCAAGAGCCTGCCCGCGTACGGCCAGTGGACCAGCGGCGAGACATGCGCCGATGAGCAGGCTACCTCGGACGAGCAAGCCGACGATCCGCACGGCGCGTTCGGCATGTGCAGCGAGTCGGGTCAGAACGAGTGCTTGGGGGCGGGCGTCGCCGGGATCGAGTCGTGCCTCGAGTCGATGTGGGCCGAAAAAGACCAGCCCGGTTGCGCCGGCTGCGACGCCTGCAACGCGGCGTACGACCCCAGCTGCCCGAACTGCGACTTCTACGGGATGCAGACGGGCGATGTCTGCGGCCACTACGTCAACATGAGCGCGCTCTACTTCAGCGAGGCAGCGTGCGGGTTCAGCTCGCTCGGCGGTTGGGACGTCATCAACTTTCGCTGATAGAACGGCCGAATGAGCCACGTGGCGTTCTTGGGGACGGGCCTCATCGGCGGAGGCATGGTCGAGGCGATGCTGGGGCGCGGGCTCACCGTGCACGTCTACAACCGGTCGCGCGAGAAGGCCGAAGCGCTCGCGGCCCGCGGAGCGATCGTCGCGGCCTCACCGGCCGACGCCGTCCGCGGGGCCGAGCGCGTACACGTCGCGCTCTCGGACGACGCGGCCGTCGACGCCGTGCTCGACGCGGCGGGCTCGGCGCTCGCCGACGGCGTCGCCGTCATCGACCACTCGACGACGAGCCCGCCGGCGTCCGCGCGCGCGTGGCGCGTCTGTCCCGGCTCGCGTTCGTCCACGCCCCCGTCTTCATGTCTCCTGCCATGTGCCGCAGCCCCGGCGGCATCATGCTCGTCTCGGGCGACCGCGACCGCGTCGATCCCGTCCGCGACCACCTGGCCAAGATGACGGGCCGGGTGCTCGACCTCGGCGAGCGCCCCGACCTCGCAGCGTGCTTCAAGCTCTTCGGCAACGCGATGATCTTCGCCCTCGTCGGCGGCCTGGCCGACGTCTACGCGATGGCGCGCGCCGAGGGGGTCACGCCCGCCGAGGCGCACGCGCTGTTCGAGCACTTTCAGGTCGGCCACGTGCTCGTCTATCGCGGCAAGAAGATGGCGGTCGAGGACTACGCCCCTTCGTTTCAGCTGACCATGGCGCGCAAGGACCTGGGGCTCATGCTCGACGTCCTCACCGCCTCACCAGGTGGCAGCGCCGTCCTCGAGTCGCTCCTCACCCGCTTCGACGCGCGCATCGCCGAGGGCCGTGGCGACGAAGATCTGGGCGTGATCGCGGCGCCGCCTCGCTGACCAGAGGCGCGGGCGGCTCGGCCTGCCACGACTTCGCCACATTCTCTCCGCCGACGCTCCTCGACACCGGACGAATCGAAGCCACCCGGCGGGCGTACACCCGTCACCATGCGGCGCCTCGTCCTCGCGTTCGCCCTCTCGGTGTTGACCGCTGCATGCGGCGTCGGGGGCTGTGCCGTCTGGCTCGACGATCGGCGCGCGCCGCCGCCCGACGGCGTGTTCGACGCCATCGTCGTCCTCGGCTGCCGGGTCGACCCGGGGGGCGTGCCGAGCCACGCCCTCGAGCGCCGCGCCGAGCACGCAGCACGCCTCTACCGCGAGGGTCGAGCCCCGCTCGTGGTGGTGACGGGCGGCGTGGGCGACCATGGCCCCAGCGAGGCGAGCGTCGCGGCCGGCGTGCTCGCGCGCGCGGGCGTGCCGCGCGACGCGATCCTCATCGAGGACAGCTCCACCTCGACGTGGGAGAACGCGCGCTTCGCGCGGGAGCGGTTCGGCGGCGGGCGGGGGCTCGTCGTCACCGACGCTTTCCACACGTTCCGGGCCGAGCGGATCTTCACCGGTCTCTACGACGACGCCGCCGCCGTCGGCACCCACTCGCCGTGGCTCTGGCCGCGCGCGACCGGCGCGGTGCGCGAGGTGGTCGCGCTCGCGATTTACGCCTCGCTCGGTCGAATCGATCTCTTCGACGACCGCTCGGGCCGGCCCGCGGGGTCACCGATGGCCGAGCGCCGGTGGGCAGGGCCGCGGCGCACGTTCAGCGACGCCGCCCTGCCC
>CALKVR010001139.1 GCA_938004815.1 uncultured Polyangiaceae bacterium
GGGGCGGGGCGAAGCGGTGACCGAGCTGGTTCGCGGAGGCAAGCGGTGACGATGGACGTGATCGTCGCGCTCGCCGCGCGCATCCGCGCGGCCAAGGCCGCGGCGCTCGGCTTCGCTCCGGTCACGCTCGTCGTCGCCCTCTTGCTGCTCGCCATCTTCGGCGGCGCCCACCTCGCGCGGCTGGGGACGGACGCCGCGCGCGCGGGCGCGGCCGCCGTCGTCGGCGCCGTCCTCGTCGCCGCGATGGTGGCGGCGTGGGTCGCCTCGTCACGTCGGCGACGCCCTCGGCGCCTCGATCGATCGCGCGGCCGGCCTCGCGATGCGCGTCGAGGCCGACGCGACCGAGAACGACGACACGCGCGAGCTCGCCGAGCTCCACCTCCTGCGCCAGCTGTCGAAGGTCGACGTCGAGCACCTCGCCGAGGGCGCGTCCAAGACGTCTCGCGTCGTCGGCGGCGTGGCCCTCGCCGTCTCTGCGGTGGCGCTCGCGACCGTCGCCGTCGACCCGTTCCGCGTGCTCGAGGGCCTCGACGTGCTCGTCGCCCGGGGCGGCGAAGCGCCGCTCGGGCTCGTCTACATCGATGATATCGACGTCGTCGCGACGCCGCCCGCGTACATCGGCAAGCACGAGCAGCCGATCGAGCACTTCGATCGGATCGAGCTGCCGCGCGGCACGGTCGTCACCGTGCGGGGTCGCCCGCAGCGCCCCGGCCGCGCGCTCGTTCTCACCGACGGCGATCGAGAGGAGCCGTTCATCGAGGATGGCAAGGGCATGCTGCTCGCGCGTTGGACGGTGGGCGACTCGGTCGAGCTCCGCGCGGCCGCGCGCTTCGGCAAAGTGCGCGTGCCGCAACGCGACTCGCTCCTCATCGACAGCATCCCCGACTTGGCGCCGAAGGTCCTGCTCGAGGGCGCGCCCAAGACCGTCCGCCTCGTCGACACCCCGAGCGTCTCGCTCAAGTACGAGGCCACCGACGACCACGGGCTTCGCGAGATCGCGCTCGTGCTTCGGTCGGGGCCCAACGAGGACCGCCGCACGCTGAGCAAGCCCACCGACGCCAAGCGCGAGCGGGGCGCCCATGAGCTCTCGACGCGCGAGCCGTTCTTTCGCAAGAGCTACGTCCCCGTCGAGGTGTCGATCGAGGCCAAGGACAACGACGCCGTCTTGGGCCCCAAGTGGGGCAAGAGCGCTGCGTTCATCGTCATGCCGCCCCTCGTCGGCGAGCCCGAGGCGATGCGCTTCGCCGCGCTCATCAAAGCGCGCGACGCGCTGGTCGACCTCGCCGCCGGCCGCGTGACGGTGGAGGTCACGTCGCTCAAAGACGCCAAGGACCGCCTCCCGGCCGAGAAGGAGGCGCAAGAAAAGGCGACCGACGTGGTCGAGGGCGTCCTCGCCGCGACCTACGGCGGCCTCGGCGTCCGCGGTCGCGCGCGCACGGTCGTGGCCGGGCAGCTGCGCCGCCTCGACCAGGCGCTCGGCGCGTTCGAGAAGGAGCCCGGCCCGGTGAGGTACGGCGAGCTTCGCACCATCACCGAAGAGGTCGTGCTCGCCGTCGACGCCGCCATCACGTCGCTCGGGACCGAGGACGCGAAGCGCGTCTCGAAGCGCCTCGCCGACGTCGCCGACGAGGCGGCCCCGCCCGCCCACGCCGCCGCAAACCCCGCCGAGCTCGAGCGCGCGCGCGAGCGCCTCGCCGCCGCCCTCGACGTGCTCGACGGCGGCGGAAAGCAGCTCGCGGTGCTCGCCGATCTGGGCGCCGACCTCGGCGACATCGTGCGCGGCGGTCGCGGCCGCATCGCGCGCGAACGCGACGTCGCGAGCTACCGCAACGCCGAGCTCGCCGCACAAGATCTCGCGGCGCGCTTGCGCCAGCCGGTCGCCTCGATCGGCGGCGGCGGCAAGCCAGGGGTCGAGTCGGGCGGAGGCGACGGCTCGGGGGTCGACGAGGGCGAGGCGTCGGAGGCGGACAAGGCCGCCGAGAAGGGCGCAAAGGAGCTCGACGAGCTGATCGAGCGCCACCAACAGGAGATCGATCGCGTCGAGCAGGCGCTCAAGAACGCGACCACGCCCGAAGAGAAAAAGGCGCTCGAGAAGATGGCCAAAGAGCAAGCCGACGCCATCCGCGAAGCGGTGAAAGACCTACCCGACGCGGGCCTCCCCGGCTCGGCCGCCGAGAAGGCGGCCGAGGGCAAGAAGCGAGCGGGCTCGATGGCGGGCTCGCTCGAACAGGGCGACGTGAAAGAGTCGCTCAAGTCGGGCAAAGAGGCGCTCGAGGCGCTGAGAGAGGCGCAGCGACGCGGCGAAAAAGAGGCAGAAGACTTCTTCGACAACGAGGAGGTCGGCAAAGACGCGAAGCGCTCCGGCAACCGCGTCGAAGAGGCGCTCGAGAACCTCGACAAGGCGCTTCAGCAGATGGAGAACGCGGCAAAGGAGCGCGCGCAGGGTGAGCTCTCGGAGGCTGGTCAGAACGAGCGCCGCCTCGCCGAGAAGGTCGACGACCTCAGGCGCCGGGGTGAGAACGGTGACGCGTCGATGCCGGAAGAGATGCTCGACCGCCTCGAAGAGGCGCAGCAGGCCATGAAAGAGGCGCAAAAGGCGCTCGAGGAGGGCGACGCGCCCAAGGGCCAGAAGCGCCAGCGCGAAGCGCAGCGGCTGCTCGAGATGTCGCGGAGCGACGACGACGACGACAAGAAGAGCGAGAGCACCGAAGACGGTCCCGAGGGCGACGGCAAAGAGATGGATCAAAAGGCCGACGTCCCGGACAAAGACAAGCACAAGGGCCCCGAGGCGTTCCGCAAGCGGGTGCTCGACGGGCTGGGCAAACCAGGCGAGTCGCGGCTCAAGGACGCGGTCAAGCGCTACGCGGAGGGGCTCCTCAAATGAGCTGGCGGCCTCGCGCTATCCTCATCGCTCTCTGCGGGCTCGCCGGCCTGGCGCTCGGCCCCAGCGTCGCATCGTCCAAGGAGCTCAGCGGCGACGCCGCGCGCGCGGCCAAGGCGCGCGCGCTGACGCTCGAGCTCTCCGCCGCCGACGCGCTGAAAGAGCTCCAGGGGACGAGCGAAGCCGACCAACTCTTGAGCCTCGAGCGCGCGCGCGCGCTGCTCTACGAAGGCCGCGGGGCCGAGGCGGCCGCGATCCTCGCGCGGCCCGATCTCACCGACTCGGACGAGGCGGCCGCGGTGGGTGCCGCGGCGCGCGGCGCCGAGCGCAGCATGGCCGGCGCGGTCGTCGTCGAGAACGCCGACGCCGGCGCTTGGCTCCGCTTCCAAGACTCGGCCGACGTCGTGCTCGCCCCGCTCTTGAACGACGTGGTCAAGCAGACGCGCGCCGTCTTCGAGAAAGATCTCGGCGTCGTGATGCCGCCCGTCGTCCGCATCGAGGTCGTGCGCGATCAGTTCGGCCTCGCCGCGATGACCGGCCTGCCCCTGTCGGCCGCGCGCACGACCGGCACCGTCGGCGTGGCCAAGTGGGGCCGCGTGATCGTCGTCTCGCCGCGCGCGACCCCAAAGGGCTACCCGATCTTGGACACGGTCGCCCACGAGCTCGCCCATCTCGCCTTGACCCGCGGCTCACGTGATCGCGCACCGCTATGGCTGCAGGAGGGCGTGGCGCGTGAAGAAGAGTCGCGCTGGCGCGACCGCAACCCGTTCGACGACATGCCTTCGGCCAACGACCTCGCGGCCTTCGGTATCCGTCGCAAGATGGGCCCCGACATCGACAAGATCGGGCCGTCGATCGCGCTCCTGCCCAGCGCCGAAGAAGCCCACGTGACGTACGCCAAAGTCCAGAGCTTCATGCGCTTCTACGCGAGCGAGGCCGGCGACGGCGCCATGCCGAAGCTCCTCGCGACGCTCAAAGACGCCAGCGGCAACGCCGAGATGGGCGAGATCGTCGAGCGCGCGTCGGGGATGACGTTCTCGGTTTGGTCCGACAAATGGAAGGCGCACGTCGAGCGCACCGCCAAAGAGCTCCCCGAGGACTTGAAGCCCGGCGCGCCGCCGCCCAAAGAGCTCAAAGACGTGCGCAAGCGCTACCGTCTCGGCGAGCTCATGCTGGGGCGCGGCCACGCCGCCGCGGCAGCGTCCGAGCTCGAGCGCGGCCACAAGCTCCTCCCCCGCGAGGCGAGCGTCCGGGCGCTCCTCGCCAAGGCGCTCCTCGACATGGGCGAGCGCGAGAAGGCCGCCAAGCTCGTCGGTGAAGCGACCGACGTCTCGGGCAACGACGCGCGCTGGTGGTCTCTCCGCGCCGCCCTCGACGTGGGTGACGTCGCCGCCGCCCGCCGCATCGCGATCGGCCACGCGCCTTACGATCCGTGGGTCACCTGCGACGAGAAGAACGCGCCCGACCTGCCCGACGACCCCGTGCAGCGCGCCCTCTGCCAGGCCGCGCGCGAGAAGCCTCGCGCTCGGTAGGCTCCACAGGGCGGGAAGGTTCGTGACGACGCGGCAGTATGACGCCGTCATGCGCGCGCTTCTCATCGCCCTGTCGATCGGAGCCCTTGTCGCGACTGCCGCCGCGTGCGGCGACGGCGCCGACGGCAGCGGTGGCTCGGATAGCGACGACGCCGACAGCGACGGCAACGGGAGCGCCAAGAGCTCGGGCGGTCAGGGTGCGAACGGCCAAGGCGGCGACGGGGCCGGCGGCCACGATCCAGCCGACTTCCTGGGGTTCGGCAGCGTAGGCGTCTACTCGTACGACTACGTCGCGGGCACGACGCCCGTCCGAACGTCGGGCGCGTGGGCCGCGTACGGCCTCACCGGCACGGGCTCGAACACCTGCACCGTCACCGATCACGGTCGGTGCAAGGTCTACGACTGCCCGATCACCACGACCCAGCCGCCGCCGCCGACCTACGTGCCGGCTGGCACCATCTCGATCGGGGGCGGCCAGCGCGCGATCACGCTGACCCCGGCTCTCGCCGAGTACCCGAGCGAGAGCGACACGATGAACACGCTCTTCGCGGGCGGCGAGACTCTCACGTTCGACGTCGCCGGCGAGGGCGACGTCCCGCCGCACCAGGCATCGCTCATCGCGCCGTCACCCGTGACGGTGGCCGGCTTCGGCACGACACCGGCACAGGTCGATCGATCGGCGCCCTATGGCATTGCGTGGTCGGGCGGCAGCGCGGGCGACGTGCACGTCGCGCTGAGCGCGACCGAGTCGAGCGGCGGGCAGCCGTTTCGCTCCGTGAGCGCGCAGTGCGACTTCGACGCAGCGGCCGGCTCGGGCGCGATCCCGACCGATGCGCTCGCGCTCTTTCCAGCGACGTCGCCGCCAGACGTGGTCGGCAGCGTGAGCGTCTCGGTCATCGCGAGCACGACGGTCGAGGCCGGCGACTACCTCGTCTTCTTCCAGGCCTCGACGCTGGCGCTCAACCCGGCCGGCAGCGCCGCGTCGGCCGCAGCCGACATCTTCTGACCGTCGCGATCAGGGCGGGCCGAGGTAGTAGAGCTCTTCTTCTGCGAACAGATCGCCGATGCGATCACCGTCGGTGACGGCCCACGCGTAGTCGGTCGGGAAATTGTTGCGGGCGAGAGAGGTACCATGGCCGGGAAAGAGCAGGATCTCTTCGCTCGTGCTGGTCGCGCCGCCGTGCTGGTGGCACCCGATGCAATTCGTCGCCGCGTTGCCGTGACCCTCTTCGAGGTACGGGTTCGAGCACCACGTGGGCGCCCCGACGCCGCCGTGAACGGCGGCGAGCGCCTCGGCGAGCGAGGGGTGGTCTGCCTCGAAGCCGCCGCCCGGCGCGGCGTCGCCCTCGTCGAACGCGGTGACGACGCACATCTTGTAGCTCGACCACGCGCCGCCGAGCGCGTCGATCGCGCCCGGCCTGTCGGCGCCGAAATCACCGTCGGGTGACGGCGACCACCAGAGGGTGACCCAGAGCCAATGGTCGAGCTCCTTGGTCATCACGTGGAGCGCGGCGAGGCGGTAGCTCGCGCCGCTCGGCAAGGTGAGGCTGTAGATGTCGTCGGGGCCGGGGTCGGCCTCACCGTCGGCCGTCTCCCAGCTCGCGTCACCGCTCAGACGCCCTGCGAGCGCCGGACCGGAGGTGTCGTAGACGGGCATCGTCATCTCGAAGTCGGAGCGGCGGTAGTCGGCCTTGACGATCACGGCCCCCGTCGGGAACGGTCCATCGAGGCACGCGGCCCACGCCGGGTGCGTGCTCTCGCGCGTGACCGATACGACCGATGACACGGGGCCCGCGCCCGCATCCACGCGCACCTCGACCGTCGCGGGGCCGGCGACCACGCACGGGATGTCAGGCGCTGCCGTGCAGGTCTCGTCGTCGGTCTGCACCACGAGCGTCGCGTCGTCGCCGCCTTCGAGGACGACCCGGAGCGACTCGTCCGCCAGGATCGCGAACGACCCCGCGCTGGAGCTCTGACACGCAGCCGACTCGATGGGCGCGCGCGCGATCTCCACCGCCTCGAGCGGCCCGACCTCGTGCGGCGGCGGCGGGCCGGCCGACCGGCACCCGAGCACGTCGGGATAGCTACGCAAGAGGTGCCGCACCGCGCCCGGGCTGTAGGCCACGCGCGAGATGCCGCCGACGCCGGCCACCTCGGCCGACGTGTCGATCGCATCGAGGTAGGCGAGCCAGCGTTCGACGGGCCAGCTGGGCAGCTCTTCGACCGAGGTCGTGTTCCACAGGAACGCGGCGTCGAGGTCGGCGGCCGAGAAGCGAGCGCGGGCTTTTTTCTCGTCGGTCGAGAGCTCTGCGTAGAGGTGGTGGAAGACGCGGCGAACGTCGTCGAAGTCGTACCAGGTCTGCCAGAGCGGCACCGCCGCGGGCGCGCGCGGGTACGCCGGCAGTGGCTCGGAGAGCGGCACCGGCTCGAGCACACGCCTCGCCGTCTGCCAGGCGACCTCGCGCCGTGCGCGCTTCGACGTTCGCAGCTCGTCGTCACGCGCGCGCAAGGTGTGATCGGCCGGGTAGAGCCCGGCGTCGCCGACGATCTTTCGGTCCGCCGCGGTGAGCGCGGCACGGCTCTGCCCCTCGCACGCGCCCCCCGGCTCGGGCGTGGGCTCATCGGGAGCGCACGCGGCGAGGGCGAGGAACGCGGCGAGGCGCGAGGTCACTGGTTCTCGATGACCAGCGCCGCGTCGCTCGCGACGATGTACTCCGTGGCGTTCATGTTGCGGACCATGAAGTAGATCCAACCGTCGGACCGGAAGTGGGGGAACAGCGCATACTGCCCCGGCTTCATGTGGGTGATGCGGCGGAGCAGACCCGTCTTGAGGTCGAGCAGGTAGATGTTGGCGGCGCCGCTCGAGGCGTACGGCGCGAAGCCCGGATCGCCCGGCCCGGTGAAGCCGAGCTCTTCGGCGTCGGCGTCTTCGACGTAGCGGTGGATCACCGCCCAGCGCTCGTCGAACGAGAAGCCGGGCTTGCCGCCGTTCACGCAGTAGCGCGCGACCTCGGGCGCGGTGATGGTGTACGAGTTGCCGTTCGGCGTGGCGACCATGCGGCGGAGGCGGAAGCCGTTCTGGTTGAAGCCCTGGCCCGCGACCCGGCTGATCAAGAGGCCGCTCGACGGCGACATGACGGTGTCGCCCTCGTACGGCGTGTCGACCGAGACCATCGGCTTGGGGATGAACTCGGAGCCGTCGTAGATCATCGGCGTCAGATCGATGTCGGCGCCCTGATCGAAGAACGCGGCGGGCTGCTCGTCGGTCGGGTTGTGGCCGCCGTTGTCGCTCACGAAGGGGCTGTCGACGGCCCAGTAGTCGCCGCCGCCCAGCGCCGCGCCGACGTGCTGGTAGAGCCCCACGCTCGCCGAGTTGTTGCACTCGGGCTCGCTGAAGAGCACCACCGGAGGGGGGGCGAGCAACAGGCTCTGCCGGCAGATGCCGGTGCCGTTGTCGGTGCCCTGAAAGATGAAGCCCGAGTTGTCGGGGAAGAAGCCGGGGTCGTAAGCGGCGTCGACGGGGATCTCGGCGCTGGAGACGAGGTCGACGATCGTGGAGCCGGCGAACTGGCCGCCGCCCATCCCGACGAACCGACCGTCGGCCGAGCTGCGCGTCCAGTACGACGAGGGGAAGTCGTTGGTGCGGAGCACGCGGAGCTTGGCGCCGGGGTAGTGTTCCCAGCCCGTACCGAACGCGAGGGTGCCGGCCTGCGGGAACGCGGCGAGACAGTCGAGCGGCGTCGGCGCGCCCGCGCATCCGAACATGAGGATGTTGTCGGCGGCGTTCTCGGCGTGCCAGCCGGTCGTGGCCAGCTGATCGACGTACGTCGCCACGCCCGGCGTGATGTTGGGCTCGCACCCGCCCGGGAGGGGCCCCTCGGGGAGGAAGTCTTCCATGAACGGCAGCCCGCGCGCGAACCACTCGGCGACGATGTCGAACTCGGGCTGCGTGAGCGGCGTCTCTCCGGGCTGCTTCGGCATCGCGACCTTCATCAAGAAGTCGGCGCGCTCGTCGTCACCCTGGTTGTCGAACGCGCGCGCGAACACGAACTCGAACCAGTCGAGGTGCCCCGCCGCCGCGTAGATGCCCAGCTTGCTCGTCGTGAACGGCGACGTCGCCACCTCGGGCTTCATCTTGAGGCAGGCGAGCGCGTCCTCGGCGGCGATCTTCGACGGGATGGTGGTGTCGGCGAAGCAATCGGCGACGGCGGTGTCGGTGAGATCGCGCCAGTAGGTCATGAGCCCACGGTTGATCGAGTGACACTCCGAGCACGTCGACGCCGTCGCGCCGAGCGGCGTGTAGCCCATCAGCTTGAGCGCCTCGTAGGCGAGATCCGAGTCCGGCATGTCGACCGGGTTGCGCAGCGGCGGAGCCAAGCCCCACTGGCCCCCCTCACCACCCTGACCGGTCGAGCTCGAGCTCGTGCTCACCTGGCTGCTGGTCGCCGTCGTGCCCGCTCCCTCGCCGCCGGCGCCGGTGTTGCTGTTGCCGTCATCGCCGCAAGCTGCGACAGCGGCGAGCGCGAGCGCGACGGCCAGCGGGGCGTGACGAAGAGACCGGGAAAGGGGGGCGCCAAGCATGGGCAGGTAGGTTGGATACCTGGGTGCCGGCAAGCAACAGAAATGATCACGCCGGCAGCGGTGCGACGCGCAGCGTCGGCGCAACTTTGATGACGTTTGAGCACCCGACCCTCGCGGGCTCGTGGGTGGCGTCCCCACCCCGACTCCGGGTGGCAGGCCGCTTGCTTGGCACGGATCCGAGCCTGGAATCTGGGCCGAACTGAGCCAGGAGGACCGCGTGAGCTCGAGAGCTTCCTTGTCGAAACCCAAGAAACGCCCGGCCTTGCGCGCCGCCTTCGTGGTGACGGCGTCGGTCGGCGCCCTCGCTGCGGGCTGCAACGACGATCTCATCACCAACCCGCCCGAGCCACCGGATCCCCCAGGCCCCTGCGACGAGACCCCGCAGCAGGGAGGCTCCTGCACGACGGGTGACGCGTGCATCATCGGCTCCAGCAACGGTTGCGACGACAAGCGCGCGGATTGCGTCGACGGCGAATGGGACATCACCTTCGTCTCGACCTGCAACCCGCCGCCTCCGACATGCAGCCCGAGCGACCCTTGCGGCCCAAACGAGTACTGCGTCTACGACGACGGCCTCTGCGGGACGGGCGAGCCGGGGGAGTGCTTCACGATCCCGAACGCCTGCTCGGATGCACCGCCGACGCTGGACGCGGCGTGCGGGTGCAACGGCGCCACCGCGAACGACATCTTCGGGGCGTGCGGGTTCGCGCTCGACGGCTTCGACACCTGGAGCCCGCTCGCAGCACCCTGCGCCGAGGTCCAGACGTTCGCGTGCGGCTCCCAGACCTGCGACGTCGGTGAGAGCTGCGCGCAGGTCCTCGGGCCGATGGGGACCCAATCGAATTGCGTACCGCTCGAGCCCGGCTGCGCCTTCACAGACCCGTGCGGCCCGAGTTGCGTCGGCGAGATCGGGCTCGGCTGTACCTGCGCGGTCGACGGCTACGGGCACCCGACGGTAACCTGCTCGGGCTGAGATGCCCCCGGCAGCGAGCGACGCGGTTCGAGCGGAGTGGGCTCGCAGGGTCCACGCCGAGTACCGCTCCGCCGCCATCACCCAGCACCTGACGCTGTGGCTCATCCAGATTGGCGCGTCGCCCGATCTCGTGCACGCGGGGTTGCGCATCGTGAAGGACGAGATGACCCACGCGAGCATGAGCCACCGGGCGCTCACGAAGGCGGGCGGCGCCGTGACGACCGCCCTCGCCCGCGAGTCGCTCGAGCTCCAGCGTGACCCGCGCGAGCCGCTCGAGCGCGCGGTCGCCCGCGTCGGCGTCGAGGTCTTTTGCCTCGGCGAGACCGTGGCGGTCCCCCTGTTCAAAGTCCTCCGAGAGGGCGCCACCGTCCCCGTCGCGCGCCGCGCGCTCGATCGCATCTTGCGCGACGAGGTGCGCCACCGCGACTTCGGCTGGACGCTGCTCGGTTACCTCTTCGAGCTCCCGAGCGCCTCCGAGATCCACGGCCTCGTCACGCGCGAGCTGCCCAGCATGTTCGCGCGCATCCGCCGCTCGTACGCCCCTCGGAGCGCATCGGGCACGTCGATCCCGGAAGCCGACCGCGCCTGGGGGTTGATGCCGCCCCGGCGCTACGGCGAGATCTTGGAGCGGACGCTGACGCGCGACTGGGCCCCGCGCTTTCGCGCGCTCGGCGTCGACGCGACCGCCGCCTGGCAGCCTACTTGAGCCAACGGCCGATCGAGTTTCGCCCCACGCCCAGGCGCTTCGCGGCCTCGCTCTTGTTGCCGTCGCACGCATTGACCGTCGCTTCCACGTAGCGCCGCTCGGCCTCTTCGAGCGACAGCCCCATGGGGATCCTGACAGAACCGTCGTCATCACCGGACGGCGGCGGGCCGGAGTCGCGCGCACGCAGCGGTTGAGGGAACAGGTCGGGCGAGAGCTTGCCGTCCGGGGCCAACGCGACCGCGCTCTCGATCCAGTGCTCGAGCTCACGGACGTTGCCTTGAAACCGGTGCGACCGAAGCACCGCGAGCGCCTCCTTGGTCAGCTGCGGCTCGGGCCGGCCGTAGCGGGTCGCGTAGCTGTCGGCGAAGTGGCGGGCCAGATCCTCGATCTCGTCGGCGCCGCGATCGCGGAGCGGCGGGATGGCGATCTCGACGACGCGAACCCGGTAGTACAGGTCTTCACGGAACGTCCCGTTCTTGACCGCGCGCTCGAGGTCCTTGTTGGTGGCGCACACGATGCGCACGTCCGAGCCCAGGGTGGTGCGGCCGCCGACGCGCTCGAACGCTCGGTCCTGGAGAAACCGCAGGAGCTTGCCCTGCGCCTCGATCGGCAGCTCACCGAGCTCGTCGAGGAAGAGGGTGCCGCCGTCGGCGAGCTCGACCTTGCCGGGCACGCGGCGGTCGGCGCCCGTGAACGCGCCGCGCTCGTGTCCGAAGAGCTCGCTCTCGACGAGCTGAGCGGGCAAGGTCGTACAGTCGACGGTGATGAACGGCCGGCTCTGGCGGGCCGAGTTGACGTGAATCGCCCGGGCGAAGAGCCCCTTGCCCGTGCCCGTCTCGCCGCGAAAGAGGACGGTGGCATCGGTCTGCGCTGCCAGGGTGACGCGCTCGTACACGCGACGCAGGGCCTCGCTCCGGCCGACGATGCGGTTGAAGGGCCCGCGCAGCACCACGCCCGGCGCACCGCCGCCTCGCAGCGTGGTCATGCGGAGGGCGCGACCGAGCTGGGTCGCGAGCGCCGCCAAGTACCGCTCGTCTTCGAGGTCGAACGGCCCGCCCTCCTTGTTCAGCACCTGGACGACGCCACGGACGGGCGCGCCTTCGTCCTCGCGGATCGGGGCCACGAGCACGGTCTTGGTGGTGTAGCCCGTCGCTCGGTCGGCCGACGGGTCGAACCGGGGGTCGGCCCGCGCGTCGTCGAGGCGGACGACCTCGCCCGTCCGCGCGACGTATCCCGCGATCCCCCGCGCGATCGGCTGGCGCAGGCTCGGCAGCTCGGGGAGCAGGGCGACCTGGGTGAACAGGTCGCCGCTCTGGGCGTCGACGAGCCAGATCGTAGCCCGATCGGCGTCGAGCGCGGCGGAGAGCCGCTCGCACGCGGTCCGAAGAAGCGCGTCGAAGTCGACCTCGCGCGCCAAGAGTGAGGCGAGGTCCACGAGGAGGGAGAGGCGCGACATGGCGTACGATTCGCCGCGGGGTAGGATAGCGCTCGTCCTCTCGTCCGTGGGTGGCGCGTGAGCGATGTCGTCCGTTTGGAAGGCGGCTCTCAAGGGGTCGAGGGCACGTTGCCAAACCCGGGCCAAGCCGCGGTCGTTTGGTTTGCCGCCGCTCGACGGCGCTCCCCGCCCGGTGCCCCAACCCGGTGCCCCAACCCAGCGCAGGGGAGCACCAAGCCGGTGCACACGGCCGAGAAGGACCGGTTGACCTCATTCGTTTCGGGGCCCTAGCATCGTCAGCCCCCCCTATCGGTTTCGATGAGCGTCGCCACCTACGCTGCCGCACAGTTGCTGCGCGTGCTTCCGAGAGTCCGGATCACGCGGGCCGTCGGCAAACTCGCAGACGCAGAAGTTCACCCCCAGGTCGCCCGCGCCGTGGTCGACCTGTTCGTCCGTGCCTACGACATCGATCTGGGCGAAGCCGTCACGCCCTCGGGCGGATTCCGTAGCTTCGACGCCTTCTTCACCCGCGAGCTGTTGCCCGGCCGGCGGGCCATGCCAGCCGACGAGGGCGCGATCGTCAGCCCGGCCGACGGCCGGCTGGACGCGATGGGCGACGTCGAGAGCGGCGGTCGCTTCGTGGTGAAGGGTCGGCCCTACACCGCGCAGGCGCTGCTCGGCTCGGAAGACGAGGCGGCGCGGTACCGCGGCGGGCAGTACTTCATCGTCTACCTCTCGCCGCGCGACTACCACCGGGTGCACACGCCGGTCTCGGGCGTGGTCCGCGAGATCCGCTCGATGCCGGGCGATCTGTTCCCCGTCAACGCGATCGGCGAGCGACACGTCCCGTCGCTGCTCGCGATCAACCGGCGGGTCGCTATCCCGATCGAGACCGAGCGGTTCGGCCGCGTCACGGTGGTGATGGTCGGAGCGATGATCGTCGGGCGCATCACGGTGGGCTGCATCCCCGAGCGCGACGTTCCGATCGGTGACCACGTCATCGATCCCGGCTGGCAGATCGAGCGCGGCGACGAGATCGGCATGTTTCACATCGGCTCGACCGCGGTGGTCTTCTTGGAGCCTGGCGCGCCCAAGCTCGATCGGCGCCTGGGTCATGTTCGTTACGGCGAGGCGCTGCACTTAGTATGAGCGGTGACGACGACGTGGCGGCGAAGCCCGCCGAAGGGCGCAAGCCTGCGTCGATCCCGGCGCCGAGCACGGTCCCGCGGCCGTCGCGGCCTCCCGGTCCGCCGAGCTCCGCGCCGCCGCCGGCGTTGACGGCGTCGGGCAGGCCGCCCGCCCCCGCGGCGCCCTCATCCGGAGACGGCGTGCCCACGCAGCGCAAGGGCACGCTCTCGGGTGTCCCCCCGCCGCCGGCGTACGCCGGCTTCGGCGAAGACGAGTTCGACGCCGAGCGCACGATGGTCGTCGATCCCGACGACGCCCCCACCGCCGACTACGACCCCCGCATGGGCGCGCCGTATGCGTCGATGGGCGGCCAGCAGCCCATCACCGACATCAGGCGCCCAGACGGGCTGCCCCCCGAGATCCCTGCACCTCGCCCGAGCGGTCGCCGCACGTCGCGCCGCACCGTGAAGATCCCCGAGGATCCGGTCCGGCGAAAGGAGCGCCCGGCGCCGGTGGCGGTCGAAGATCCGCCGCAGGCCGCCGACGGCCAGCTCGGCGCATCCGGCCTCTACGACGCCACCCCTCAAGAGATCGACGACGGGCCCGATTCGATGTCCGACGGCCCGCGCGGCATGTACGCCGCCGACGGCGGCGAGTTCACCGAAGAGATCACGGTGGTGAAGCCGCTCCGGATCATCGACGTCGGGGCCGCGCCAGACGTCATCGACGCCGGTCCGATCCCGTTGCCCGGCGCCCCGCAACCGGCCGACGACATCCCGCACGCAGTCGAAGACGAGCCGCCCACCCCGGTCGCGCCCCCGGTCGCCTTCGACAGGCCGCCGCCCCGGCCGCTCATGACGAGCGCGCCCGACATCGTGGTCGACCACGTCGCGGCAGAGCACGTGTCGGTCGATCCAGCCGC
>CALKVR010001140.1 GCA_938004815.1 uncultured Polyangiaceae bacterium
GTTCGCGCGGTCACGGGGCTCCGCGACGGCGTGCAGACGCGACTCTTCGTCGCCGGTCGCGAAGCGGGGGCCGCGGTCGACACGATCTACGAGATCGGCCTGCAAAACATGGTGGTCGGCACCGTCCTCGACGTCATGTCGGGGCCGGTGACGGGCGTCGAGGCGCGCGATACCGCGCTCGGGCCGCGCCTCGCGGCCGCGAGCGCGATGCGCGCATACAACATCAACCTCCAGACCCTCGATCCAAACGACACCGTCAGTCAGCCAGCCACGCCTACCGACGCGGTTCCCGACCCGGGTGGGGTGGCAGTGCTCTTGGTCGATGGCACGAACACGATCGACTCGTGGGACGGCACGAACTTCGTCGCCGATGACGTCGGCCCTGGGCTCGTCGCCCTCGACGCGGCCAGCAATGGGCGGGTGGCGGCCGGGCCGGGCATCTGCTTCTTTCCCGGCACGGGCTGCGAGCCACAACCCGCGGGCGACTCGGTCGTCGACGTATGGACGGGGACCGGCGACGAAGCCTTCACGGTCTCCTCCGCCGGTCTGGTCAAGCTCGTCAGGCGCGACGGTTTCGGTGAGGCTGCGGCCCGGCTCCCCCTCGACGGGGGCGCCGTCGCGTTGATTCGGGCAAAGGGCCACCAGATCGTTGCGGACACCGTCTTCGGCGTCTGGGTCGGCGGCTCGCGTGACGGCGCGGGCTACCTCGCGCACGGCGTTCGCAACATCGACGACCCGTCGGCGCTCGCGTTCGTGGAGATCGATCTCTCCGGCTTCGGCCCCATCGTCGACATGTGGGCCGAGAACCGAGCCAAGGGCCGCCTCTTCGCGGCGCTCTCCGACGGCCGCGTGATCGCCGTCACCGCGCCGTGAGCCGTCCGCTCAGCTCGGCCTGAGATCCGCGAGCGTCTCTCTCATCGACAGCCGCGGCGCGTAGCCGAACTGCTCTCGGAACGCAGCGTCGGTGATCACGCACGGGAACTTGAGAAAGTTCACGAGGTACGCCGGGAACGCGGTCATCGTCTTGACGTAGAGGCTGACGAGCGACGACGGCACCGGCAGCGCCTTGGCGCCGCAGACGTCGATCGCGGTCGCCCACGGGAGCTCGGTCGGCCCCGCGACGTTGAAGACGCCGCGCCCCTCGCCGCGCATGGCCGCGACGACCGCGCGCGCGAGATCGGAGGCGTGCACGAACTGGGTCATCGGGTTGAACCCGGCGAGCTTGGGCACGCGCCCGAGGCGGAGCAGGCTGCTCATCGTGTTCTGGATGGTCCGCCCGACAACGTTGGTGGGGCGCAAGACGACCGTGCCCATCTCGGGGTGGCGATAGACGAGCTCGGCGGAGATCGCGTCGAGCTGGATCGCGTCGGCGATCTGGGGAAAGTCGAGCCCCGCGCGGAGCGGATCCTCTTCCGAGATCGGGGTGTGGTTGTGCTGATGCGCGCCGTAGATATGAAACGTCGAGAGGACGACGAGCCGCTTGACCCCTTGCGCGACGCACAAGCTCAAGACTTTCTTCGAGCCCACGACGTTGAGGTTGAAGCGCTTCTCGGCCCGCTCGGAGAGGTTGCCGACACGGCCGAGGTGGAGGACGGCGTCGAACGGGCCCTGACGAAAGACGTCCTCGATCGCGGTCTTGTAGTAGTGCGCCCGAAAGATGGGCACGCTCTCGGGCAGCGGCGCGCCGGGCGCGACCGCGCGGTAGTCGACGCCGACGACGCTGTCGCCCTCGCGGACCAGGATGCCCGCGACCTCGCGCGCGAGGCCGCCCGCGATGCCCGTGATGAGGACCCTCACCAGAAGACCCCTTTGCGGTTGGCCCGACCGGCCTCGATGAGGTCGGCGATGGCCGCTTTGACGACGTCGACCTTGGCGTCGATGCGAGCGTCTTCATCGTCGCTGGGGCCGTCGAATACGAGCGGCGCGCCGAACCGGATGTGGAACTTCACCGGCATGGGCAGGTACGCTAGCGGCCCCAGGACCGGGAGCAGGGGCGAGACCGGCGCGTAGGGCAACCCGAGCAGCTTGGCGAGCGGCCGCACGTCGTAGACGCTGATGATCGACTCTTCTCCCCCCACGACGCCGACCGGCACGATCGGGGTCTTGGTCTGGAGCGCGAGGCGCATGAACCCGCGGCCGAAGCGCTGGAGCTGGTAGCGCTTCTGGAACACTTTGCCGCCGCCGCGCGCGCCCTCGGGAAAGACGAGGATGGCTTGCTCGTCCTCGAGGAGGTTCTTGCAGTTGACCGGGTCGCCGAGCACGGCCCCGCCCCGGATCAGGACCTCGTTCACGAAGGGCATCCCCGGGAACGCCCGCTCGACCATGGCTCGCACCGCGCGCGGCGGCTTGCCGTGGAGGAGCATGACGAGGGCGATGACGATGCCGTCGAAGGGGAGCTGCCCCGAGTGGTTGGGAACGAGGAGGACGCGGCCCTCGGGGACGTTCTCGATACCGCTCACCTCGGGCCGGAAGTAGCGCATGAAGAAGCGCTTGCCGAAGCTGTAGCCGAGCTTGGCGAACGCAGGGCTGAAGCCCCACGGGTCGAAGCCGAACTCGTTGACCCGGTTGGGCGCGGCCTCGACCGCCCGCGCCACCTCGTCGTCGACGGTCTCACGGAGCAACGACGTGATCCGATCGAGCATGCGACGGTGAGTCTGCGATAGGCTCCCCCCGAATGGAAGCGGTGGCGGTGGCGCTCATGGTCGTCATGCCGGTCGGGATCGCCGGCGCGATCGGCTACGCGGTGATGCAGTACCAAAAGACGCTGGTGGCCCACCGCGCGCGCGTCTTCGCGGACATCGCGAGCCGCTACGGCCTGACCGCGGCCGCCGAGGGCGCCAGCGGCCTGTACCAAGGCGTGCCCGTGGTCGTGGCGCTCGAGTTCCGCAAGCAGGGAAAGTCGACCATCACGTACACGGCGGTGCGAGCCCGGGTTCACCCGCCGCTCGACCTGGGGCTGTCTCTACGCAACCAGAGCTGGGGCGGGCTCGGGTCGCTCGAGGCGCTCTTCTACAGCGGCAAGGACCACCAACTCGGCGATCCGGTGCTCGACGCGGCGTTCTTGATCGGCGGCGACGAGCCGCACCGCATCGCGGCGCTGCTCACGCCGGCCATCCGGTCGATGCTCGTCCACGCCACCAAGACGGGCACGGTGGTCGTCAACGATCACTGGGTTCAGATCGAAGAGCGCGGTGAGCCCCGACCCGAGTTCGTCGATTGGGCCGTGCAGAGCACGGTGCAGATCGCGCGAGCTATCGAGCCGGCACGGATGCAGGTGCCAGCGGCGACGGCCCTCGCGCGGCTCGTGCACGGCTACCAGACGGCGGCAGCGGCGCTGGGGCTGAGCTGGATGCAGACGCCCCTCGCGCTCGGGGGCACCATCGAGGGCATCGCGGTGTACTCCGGGGCGATGCGGGTCGGCCCGCACAAGTTCGTAGCCGCGGTCACGGCGTCGTTCCCGACCTCGCTCGGGCTGGGTCTGAGCATCCGGTCGACCAAGGAGCTCAACACGATCGATCGGCTCTTCATCTCGAAGGACGTCCCGATCGGCGACGACGCGTTCGACGACGCGTTCATCGTGCGCACCTCCGACGTCGGGCGCCTGCAGCGGGTGTTCAACAAGGACGTCCGCGACGCCATCCAACGCGTCGGCGAGCTAGGCGCCATCGAGATCCGCGACGACGCGCTCGTCGTGCGAATGGACACGATCCCCAGCGCAGAGAATACGCCGCCGCTCATCGATCGCGTCGCCCGTCTGGCCAAGGCCATCCACGAGCGCGTCGACCGAGAGATGGTGGATCAGGGCCCCTACCGCTAGGCGGTGGCTGGTGCTTTTCGTCGATGGCTTCGCGATCTCGGCGTCGAGCGTGCTCGCGTACGATGTACGCTCCGCGCGACTCGCCACCGACCTTGCTGTACGTGAGCACGCACCGCAGACCGCAACGCCGGCAGCGCGACGGGATCGTCCGAAAGACACCAGCTTCCTAGGAAACCGCGCGGGCGACGACGTCGGCGAGCGCGGGGGGCAGGCCCTGGGCGAGCTCGAGCGCGCGCGCGTGGCCCCGGGGCGACATCTTGGCCCAGGTCTTTCTCAGGATGTCGATCAGCTTGTCGTCCGGGTGCTTGGCGGCAAACGCGGCCAGGTCGACCTCGAGGAAGGTGAGACACACCGCGTCCTCGAGCGTCTGCACCTCGGGATCGGATCGCAGGCCCTTCTTGACGAGCAGCTCGCCGACGCGCGCGCCGACGGTGGGGTCGACGCCCGCCTCGTCGAGGATGGCGCGCGCCTGGCGCGCGTGCTCGAGCGCGGCTGCCGCGCGCCAGCGTTTGTAGCCGGCGAGCCCTGCAGGGTAAGCGCTGCGCGGCAGGGCGTGGCGCCCGAGGTGCTGGCACCAGGCCGCGAGGCGGAGAGCCGGCGACGCGTCCGGCGCCAGCTCGCCCACGAAGCGCGCGAGCGCCTCGTGGTAGCGCAGCGCCGCCCCCGTCGGCTCGGCGGCGTGCTCGGCGCGGAAGCGAGCGATGGCGCCCTCGAGGGACGCGGCGGTGGGGGCGGTGCCGGGCTCGGTGCGGGTCAGTTGTCGGCCAGCTTCTTCGACCACACGATCGCGTCGCGGCGCTTGTCGCCCACGACGATGTGCGACGCGAGGACGGCCGACTTGCGGAACCCGTTCGCGAGGAACGCCGACGCGAGGAGGATGTCGTCGGCGGGGGCGAGAGAGAACGTGCTCACCGCGCCGACCTCGACGAGGCGGCCGAGCAGGGTGCGAATGGCCGACACCGTCAGAGAGCGCTCGCCCTCGTCGCGGGGCGAGACGAGCAGCTCGAGCATCGAGCTCGCGAACGACGGCTGCAGCTCGTAGGCCGCGAAGAGCTCGAAGCCCCCGCGGCCCGAGACCACGAGCTGCGTCTTCTCGGCGTCGCGGCTGAACAGCTCGAAGCCGGTGAGCGCGCGGCCGTTCTTCTGCGCGGCGACGACCGCTTTTTGTACGGCGTCACGCTTGGCGGCTGCGAGCTTGGTCGGCGGCACCGACTTTTCGGCGGTGTCCTTCACGAGGCGGCGCGCCTTGTCGATCGTCTTGTCGGCGAGCTCGAGCGCGGGGTTCGGCTCGGGCACCTCTTCTTCGATGTCGTCGTCGTCGTCGTCGTACGCCCGCTCGGGCTTCATCGGGCCGACCGCGGCCACGACCGCGCCCATGATCCAGGCGTCGCTCCGGCGGTAAAAGCTCGGGATGTTGCCCTCACGACGGAAGCCGAGGCGCGTCCACGTGCCGACCTCGTCGCGCTCGACGAGCACGAAGAGCTTCTCGATCCCCTCGCGCCGCGCCGTCTGCACGACGAAGTTGCGCTTGGCGAGCGTCGCGCCCGCGCGAAAGTCGATGACCCGGACCGTGCGATGCCGCCGGTTCACCAACATGCACAGCGACACGGCGTCGTTGTGAAAGGAGAGCTCGTCGAGATCGGCCTGGTTGGGTCGCTGCGTCGTTGTTGCCATGTTTGCCCCGGGGGCGGCGCACCCGCTGCTTGTTGCCTCGATGCCACACCTTGCGGCGGCGCCTGATCACCCGCGTAAAAGCGCTGGTTGCCCTCTCCCGCGGAAGGCGCGGGAGTTAGTAGTTTTGGTGAGAAGCGTCAACGAGACCGATGTCACTTTCTGCCACCCCCAATGCGCGCAGCGTCGCCCCCAGGCGCTTTTTTGGCACCGTGACGCGCGTCGGCATGCCCCCTGACAGTCCGAGCAGCTTCAAGAAGTTCAGTCCGCTATCGAAAGCCGCCGCAATGGTGAGGCTGTCGCCGTCCAGCACCGCCGAGACGCGCGCTCGCTCTTGCCCGAGGAGCAGGAGCAGCGTCTTGTCGTAGGGCCCGGCCCGCTCGGTCGCGTCGACGAACGCGACGTCGCCCAGCCGTCGAAAGCGGTGGGCCAGTCGGCGGGCCTCGTCCTCGACGGCCTGGAACGCCGCGGCCGCCTGATCGACCGGCTCCCACAGCGAGGCGTCGGCGAGCCCGCCCGCGAGGTGGCGCACGATCACTCCGAAGAGCGCGGCGTCTCGTGGCCGCCCGCGGAGCGCGCGGTCGAAGCGGAGCCCGATGGCCGACGGCTGACCGATGCGGGTATCGATCGCGCGCGCGTCGTCGTCGCACCCGGGGTAGGGCTCGACGCCCTCGCGCAGCCACTTGGCCGCGCTCGCGAGCCCGTCGAAATCGTTGTGGCAGACCAGCGTGTCGACGCGGCCGACGCGCTCGACGAGCTCTGGCGTGATCATCTCGGGGCACGCGCCATGCTCGGACTTCTTGGCGAGCACGAAGCGAGCGTCACCGGCGAAGCGCGCGTGGTTGTCACTGTCATGGTGGTCGACCCAAGCCACCAGCCGCGGGCGACCCGGCCCCGCAAGACGCGCGCCTTGGGGAGCTTGCGGGGGGTGGCGAAGGCGAGTTCGATGGACATCCGGCTGGCGCCGCGGCCGGATCGGGAATAGCACGCTTTCTGGCCAAGGGATGAAACGGAAAGGCTGGATCTCCGCGGTTCTGGCTGGCCTCGCGCCGGGCGCGTTCCTCGCGACGCCCGCGGCCGCGCAAGAGGCGCCGGTCGTGGTCGAGAGCGGCAACAGGGTGCTGGCCGTCGTCGCCGACGCCGACGGCGTCCTCGCTCGCGTCTGCGCCAAGGGTGCTGCCTGCGAGGCGCGCTCCGGGCAGAAGCTGCGGCCCCCGTCGGCGTTCCGCGGCGGCGCAGACAAGACCGCGATCCAGGAGATCGATCTGGGGCAGAATCGGCGGCTCGTCTGGGCGTCGTTCCGCGGCGACGAGGGCCGTGGGTTTCAGCTGCTCTTGGCAGCGCCGCAAAAAGGAGACGAGCCACGCATCGTCTACAGCGGCGTGACCGGGCGCGCCGAGGGCTCGGATCGCCACACGAGCTTCGTCGTGGACGCGGGGCCGGCCGGTCCAGCGAGCGTCGTGCTCACGACGACGGCGAAGCTCTGCGACAAGGACGTGCTGGTCTCGACGCGGAAGCTCGATCCGACCCGGCTCGAGCTCGTGCTCACGGCTGGGCCCGACCCGCTCGGCGGGCGCCGCGCGGGCGCGACCAAGGTGACGGCTTCGCTCGCGTCGAAGCCCGCCGGCGCGTTCCGCGTGCTCCGCGCGCGCTCCGCGTCGAGCGGGCGCCCCGAGAGCGCAGTCGACGGTGACGTCGATACGGCCTGGGTCGAAGACGAGCCGGGCGCCGGCCGTCACGCGTTCGCCTCGTTCGGCGCGCCGGGCGGGGTCTCGATCGCCGGCTTCGAGATCGGCGTGCGCCGGCCCGAGGGGCTCGGCGAGGGCGCCGAAGAGCGTCTCGCTCGTCGTCGACGGCGCCGTCTACGCCGTCTCTCTGCCCGAGGCGAGAGACGAGCCGGCGCCCACGTACGCGGTCGCGCTCCCCGCTCCGGTAAAGACCTCGTGCGTCGGCCTGGTGGTCGACGAGGTGTACCCCGCGCCCGCGGGCGCAAAGACGAAGGCGGACCCGGCCGCTTTCGTCAGCGAGCTCACCGCACGCACCGAGCTCGACGGCAGCTCGCTCGAGAGCCTGGCGCTCGGCCTGGCCGGCGGCGGGGTGGCCGCGCGCGCTCGGCTTGCCCTCCTCGAGGCCGAGGGCAAGCGCGGTCTCGCGGCCGTCATCGGCGCGTACGCGAGGCTCGACGGCCCCGGCCGCGACCTCGCGCGCCGGATCATCGACGCGGCGCCGTGCAAAGACAAGCTCGGGCTCTACATCCCGCACCTCACCGGCAAAGATCGTGAGGAGGCGGACCGCGCGCGCGACCGCATTCGCCGTTGCGGAAAAGACGCGGGCCCACCGCTCCTCGCGGCCCTCGAAGCTGCCAAGGGTGACGCGCGGATCGCCGTCGCAGAAGAGGCCGCGTTCGTCGCGCCCGACGCGGCGGTGCCGTTCCTCGTGCTCGCCCTCGACGCCGCCAAGACGCCCGACGAGCGTCGCCCGTTCCGCCGCGCCATCGGCAAGGCTGCGACCCGCGACGTCGGCGTGCGCGCGCTCGGTCGGGCGCTCGCCGACCCCATGTTCGGGCAGCTCTCGCTCGCGGCGCGCGTCGACTTCCTCCGCGCGCTCGGCGACGAAGCGCCCCGCGTCGAGGGCTCGGCGGCGGCGCTCGCCGCTGCGTCGAAGGCGGCGACCGCGTTCCGCGAACGCTATCTCCTCCTTTCGCCCGCCTCTTCGCTGGCCAAGTCGGGTGACAAGGGCGCGCTCACGGTGCTCGGCTCCGCCCTGTCCGACAAGGCCGAGCACCGGCTGCGAGCCCGCGGCGCCGAGCTCGCAGCCGGTATCGCTCCCCTTCGTCCGAAGCTGCTGGTCCTGATCGACGATCCCGAGGTCCGGGTGCGAGAGGCGGCGCTCGGCGCCCTCGCGTCCAAGGGGGCGCTCGATGGGGCCGCGACCATCAAGCTCCTGGTGCGGCTCGTGAAGGACCCGTGGACGTTCGTTCGCCGAGCCGCGGCCGCGGCCCTGGTGAGCGCACCCACGAGCGCCGAGACGGACAAGTCGATCGGCGCCGCCGTCGACTTCGAGCCCTCGCCCATCGTCCGCGCCGAGATGATGTCGACGTTGGGGGCACGGCGCGCCAAGGTCGCGGCGCCGGTGGTGGCCGAGCGCGCCTTCGATCAGCGCGAGACCGCAGACGTGCGCTCGCGGGCCCTCGAGGCGCTCGGCGACATGTGCGCGACCGAGCACCTCGAGGCGATCACCGAGCTCGCCCTCCGCGGCCAGGCGCCGGTCTTCGAGGCCGACCGCAAGCTCGCGATAGCGGGGATCACCGCGCTCGGGCGGCTGCGCCCCGCCGACCTGAAGACGCGTCTCGCCCCGCTCTCGGCCAAGAGCGCGCCGGCCGAGATCCGCGAGGTGACCCGCCTCGTTCTCGCCGACCCGGCTCGCCCTTGCCCCGCGAGCGCCACGAAGTGACAGCGATGGATAACGGAAACGTCTCTCTCGCCGAGCCGACGGCGCCGGCGGGCGCGCCGCACGGCGATGGCGCGCCCGCCGCGTCGCCCCCGGCGCCCGACGCCCAGGACCCGCAAGCTCGCGCTTCGGATCCCCGCATGGCGTCCGTTCCCCCGCCGAGCGGTGGCGTCTTGGCCACGGCCAGTGAGGCGGCTGCGCTCGCGCTGGGGGCTGCCGTGATCGGCTCGCTCCCCGCCGCCCTGCGCGTCGCGCGCGCGGGGGGCTCGTTCGTCGGCGGCTGGGTGTCGGCTGCTTCGGTGGTTCTGCCCGCCCTCGCGGTGCTCATCTACCTCAGCCACGCGGCGGGTCGCGGCTACCGGATGCTGACCGGCCAGGGCGCCGGTCGGGCGGCCGCGCTCGGGCTGGCGATCTGGGTCGGCCTCCTCGCCCCGCTGCTCGTCGTCATCGGCTCGGTGCTCAAAGCAAACACCAACCATCGCGGTCTGGGGGGCGCGACCTTTGGCGTCATCGGCCTCGGCTTCGCGATCCTGACGGCTCTGATCGCGCGGCGCGTCGTGGTCGTGGGGCGGCGCCTCGTCGAACGCGGCGCGTCGGCGCGCCTGGTCGCGGCGGGGTTCGCCGCGATCGCGATCGGCCCGCTCCTCGCGGTGGGGTTTCCGCTCTTGCACCAAACCGACGACGGGCGCCACGCGGGCGCGGTCGCGGCCGCGCTGATCGACGGTGTGATCTTCGCCGTGGCGACCGCGGTCGCGGTCTCGTTCGGGCTGGGCGACGAGCTACGCGCGCGCGTGAGGCGCCTCGGTCTCGCGGCGTCGGGCGCTTTCGTCATGGTCGGTCTGGGTTGGCTGTCCCTCTCTCAGCCCTTGGGCGTCGCGCTCAAGCAGGGGGGCGGGCTCGCGTCGGCCATCGTCGGTGGCCTCGAGCGCTGGACGGACCGGGACGGTGACGGCGCCGGCGCGCTCTTCGGGGGGCGCGACTGTGACG
>CALKVR010001141.1 GCA_938004815.1 uncultured Polyangiaceae bacterium
GCCTGGCCCGAGACGTCAAGAACGGCCGCTGGCGGCGGATCGGCCTGCTCCCCACCACGACGAAGGTCGATGTTCACGCGGCCATGCTCGGCGTGGCGGTGCCCCTCGCGCTCCTGACCGAGTCGCTCGTCCTGGTCCTCGACCCCGAGCGCACGACGGTCTCGGGTGAGCGCCCGGGCTCAGGGATCGAGGCGGTGTTCGCCGCCTCGGTTGCGCCGAGCGTCGCGCGGCTCGTCCCCTTTGCGCCCGCCCCGGCCGGCGCCAAAGTGGAGAGCATCCGGTTCCTCCTCGACTTCGCCAGCCAGAACGCCGACGCGTGGGGGCATGTCCTGACCGATCTGTCGGGCTGCTCGCTGCCCGGCGAGCTCCTCGGCGTGCTCCGCCTGCTCGACGCGATCATCGTCGTCGGCACCGCGGGGGTATCGACGGAGTCCCAGCTTCGCGCGACGATGGCACGCGTACCCGATGAGCTGGCGCTCGGCGTGCTCCTGGTCTCGTGACCGCCGACTCGAGGTGTCTTTCGATGGGCCTCTATTCCTACCTGAAACAGAAGCAGATCCAACGGTGGGGGGCGGACTACGCGCGGCACCTGGTCTCGCGCTCGCGTGAGGCCCGCGCCGCGACGGGCACACGGCACCTCTTGTTTTCGTTTTGCGACCACTGGGAGCCGCTGTTCGGCGGCACATCCGACGATCACGGCGACGCACGCGTTCGCGCGTGGGCGGACGGCTACCCCAAGCTCGCAGACGGTTTCCGCGACGCCGACGGCGTCAAGCCGCAGCACAGCTTCTTCTTTCCGGGCGAGCACTACCGCCCCCGGTGGCTCGACAGCCTCGCGCGCCTCGCGCGCGGCGGGTACGGCGAGGTCGAGCTCCACCTGCATCACGACGGCGACACCGCCGCCAGCCTCGCGGCCGACGTTCGACGATACGTGTCGGAGATCGCCTCGCACGGTCATTTCACCCGCACGCCCGCGGGCGATCCGCGCTTCGCGTTCATCCACGGCAACTGGTGCCTCGCCAACGCGCGGCCCGACGGGCGCTACTGCGGCGTCGACTCCGAGGTCGCGCTGCTCTGGGAGCTCGGCTGCTACGCCGATTTCACCTTCCCCGCACCCGAGAACGACTCGCAGCCGCAGCACGTCAACCAGATCATGTGGCCGACCGGCGATCTGCGCGCGCGCCGCACCTACGAGACCGCCGAGCGCGCGCGCGTCGGTGAGCACCGAGACGACCGGATGCTCTTCATCCAGGGGCCCACGTCGTTCTTCGTGCAAAAGGGCAAGAACCCGCTCCGCATCGAGTCGAGCGCCCTCACCGCACACGACCCCGCCACGCCGCAGCGGGTCAAGCTCTGGGGCGATCTCGGCATCTGCGTCGAGGGCCGCCCCGAGTGGGTCTTCGTCAAGATGCACACCCACGGCGCGCCCGACGCCGAGGGCGCGTCGCTCCTCGGCGACGGCGGGCAGCGGCTGCACCAGCTCCTCTCCGAGCACTACAACGACGGCTCCCGCTGGCAGCTGCACTACGTCACCGCGCGCGAGACGTTCAACATCGCGCGCGCGGCGATGGCCGGCGAGACGGGCAACCCGGGCGCGTTCCGCGACTACGTCCTCCCCAAGCCCCCCGTTCGGTCATGAGCCGCCCCGAGCGCCTGATCGAGGCCATCCGCGCCGGCATCATCGGCGACGATCAGGTCATCGTCGGCCCGTACGGGCCCCGGCGCGTCACCTACGCCGACTACACCGCGAGCGGCCGGTCGCTCGGGTTCATCGAGGACTTCATCCGCGACGAGGTGATGCCGTTCTACGCGAACACGCACACCGAGTCGTCGGGCACCGGCTTGCAAACGTCCCGTTTCCGTGAAGACGCGCGCTCGATCATCGCCTCGTCGGTCGGCGCCGACGAGCGCGACGTCGTCATCTTCTGCGGCTCGGGCGCGACGGGCGCGGTCAACAAGCTCATCGACGTGATGAACCTGCGACTGCCCGCCGAGCTCGATCGCAAGTACCGCCTGCGCGAGCACATCCCCGCCGACGAGCGCCCCGTCGTGTTCATCGGGCCCTACGAGCACCACTCCAACGAGCTGCCGTGGCGCGAGTCGATCTGCGACGTGGTGACGATCGACGAGGCGCCCGACGGCAAGATCGATCTGGGCCAGCTCGAGCGCGAGCTCTCTCGCTACGGCAATCGGCCGCTCAAGATCGGCAGCTTCTCCGCGGCCTCGAACGTGACGGGCATCGGCACCAACACGCGCGCCGTCGCGTCGCTCTTGCACCGGTTCGGCGCGCTGTCGTTCTGGGACTTCGCGGCCGCCGGGCCGTACGTGAAGATCGAGATGAACATGGCCGACGACG
>CALKVR010001142.1 GCA_938004815.1 uncultured Polyangiaceae bacterium
AGAGCTCGGGCAACACGGCGTAGCTGACCGAGAGCGTGGGATAGATCAGGACGGAGCTCTGGTCGGTCAGGATGTACCGGTTCGGCGACGGCTGCGTGCGCGCGAGGCCCGCCTGATTCGTGTAGTCGATCTCTTCGGGCCACGACGAAGTGCCGGCGGCGTGGGGGCCGAGGATCGCGAGCCCGACCGCGAGCTGATCGGTGATGCGGAAGACGCCGGCGATCTGCGGGTTGGGGAAGATCGACGTCGTGCAGACGGGCTCGGTCGGCGCGTCACCGGGAGGGATGGCGGGCCCCGGCGACACCGGCTGCCCGTCGGGGCCGACACGCTTGAAGCACCCCTGCTGAATCATCAGGTGCGTGCCGACGTGGATGCTGCTCGCCTGAAACGACATCGCGGCCGGGTTCATGTACGCCGCGAGCGGATCGTCGGCGCGCGCCACCCACGCGCCGCCGCGGCCGACCTGGAGCACCCCGACGTCGGGCGACTCGAGACCGTTGGAGGCACCGGCGCCGGCCGTGACGAGGGTGGTGGCGGCGAACGCGAGCGCCGCTTTCGGTGTCGAGCGTTGTCTCATGCTTCGCCGCTCACTTCACCGGCGAGGCGCGCAGCGCCGCCTTGCCGTCCTTGACGTACACGGTGAACTTCACCGCCGAGCAGTTGTGGCGCGCGACGAGCGCGGCCTTGTTCCGCTCCAACGTGCCCTTGAACTTCTCGAAGGTGAGCGACTCGGTAGGCTCGCCGCACTGCTTCTTGACCTTCAAGAACTCTTCGTAAACGAGCTTCCACTCGGCGAGCTCGTCCATCGGGCGCGACGCCGGCGCTGCGGGGGCGCTCACGGCGGCCGCCTCGTCGTCGGGCTCCGGCGCGCGAGGCGGCGGACCGGGGACGGCCGGCATGCCGCCGCGCGACGGCTTGGGCGGCGGGGCCGGAACGCGCTTCTCGGGGACGGGTGGGCGCTGGAAGGAGCCCGAGCCCGAAGCGGCCGGCGCGGGGGGGGCACCCGGCGCGCTCGGCGCCGACGGCGGCGACGCCTCGCCCGGGACGGCGAACGCGCTCATCTGCGGCTGCGCAGGGAGCGGGCCGATCACCTGCTCGAGGTCGGCGGCGCGACGCGTGATGCCGCCCTTGGAGAGGACCTTGTCGACGCCGTCGTTGATGTCGGCGGCGATCTTCTTGTAGAGCCCGCGGAAGCGGGAGGGCGCGAGCGTGTCGGTCTTGGCCACCGCAAAGCGTGCCGCCTCGTTCTTGAACGTGCGTAGCGGCAGCGTGTGCTCGAAGACGCTGAAGAGGATGCCGAGCAGCCCGAGGCCGAGCGCGATGCCCACGAGGACGTACGTCGGCGAGGTGTCCTTGTCGGTCTGGTCCGCGGCGTCGAAGAACGCTTGCGGCGTCTCGATGAACCGCACCTGCCGGCCCACCACGTAGCCCGACTGGAGGTCCCACGCCTCACCGGGGATGCGGGTGTAGATGAAGCCGAGGTCGGCGCGCGGCTTGCGGACCTTGCTCCGCCCCTTCTGCGCGTACTCCTCGGTCACCTCGGCCTCTTTGAGGTCGGTGCGCAGCACCTCGAAGTTCGACGAGGTGAAGCCCTCGGGGCCGTACGACCAGACCTGGGTGCCGAGCGCGTAGAACGCGACGGCCGCGCCGGTGCGCTCCGAGACCGCCTGCGCGTAGCCGCGGTCGAGCGCGTAGATGCCCACGATGGCGCCGATGGGCTCGCCGCCGCCATCGCGCTCGACCGGGCGCGCGACCACGCGGTAGAGCTCCTCTTTCTTGAAGATCCAGGTGTCGTCACGGATCCACCCGGCGAGCGCGTCGGCGACGACGGCGTGGCCGCCGATGTTCCAGTCGTCCTTGTGCTCGAAGCCCGTCGCGGCAATGACACGACCGTCCTGATCGACCGCCCACACCGCGTAGAACTTCTGCTCGGCGGGGATGCCCTCGATCGCCTTGACGAGGCCCTCTTTGGCCTTGGCGCGGGTGTCCTTGCCGACCTCGTCGGACTCGTTCGCCTTGGCGAGCGCTTCACGAATCTTGGGGGCGAGCGAGACGGGCAGCAGCGCCGCGGCGCGGTTGCGCGCGTCGTCCTTCAAGTACCAGCCGACCGCGCTCGCGTCGGCGGCGAGCGCCTCGTTCATCCAGCGCTCGGTGTTCCGGTTGTAATAGCTCTGCGCGATGAAGAGGACGCCGACGGCCGTGCCCAGCGCGAAGCTGAGGATGAGGTACCAGAAACGTGAAAGGAGCATCCCTAGCCTCCCGCCTTGGCGGGCTCGTCCTTCTTGGCTTCGTCCTCTTTCTTCTTGTCGGCGCCGACCTTCAGCGGGTTCGGTAGCTGCTGCTCCGCGGGGGCCGGCTTGATCTCGACAGGCAGCGGCTCGCCGACGGGCTCGCCGTTGTAGTACCCCCGCAGTTCGTAGCTGCCCGGCTCGAGCTCCATCGCGAACTCGCCCTTGCGGTTCGGGTAGACCGACTTCATCGCCTTGGGCTCGACGACCACCCACGCGCGGAGGCTCGGCGAGAGCTCGTCGCGGATCTCGTATTTGCCCGGGCCGGGCGGCGTCCAGCTGCGGGCGCCGTCGGGCTGCATGTTGCCCTTCGTGAATCCACCGGCGCCCGAGACCTCGTAGATCGCGTGCGGGGTGGGGTCGTGGTTCTCGAAACGAATCTCTTGCCCCGGGGGGACGACGAGGGTGACGAACGAGGTGCGCCCGCCGGAAATCTTGATTCGGAGCGGGGTCTTGAGCGGCTGGGCGCCGTCTTGCAGCGCGACCAGACAGAGCTCTTTCGAGAGGTGCCCCCGCAGGATGCGGGCGTCCGGGGGTACCGACGACGCTGGCTCGCGGAACGTGTAGCGGCGGGCGTTGGGATCTTTCGCCTCGTTCCAGACCGGGTTGAGGAGATCTTGCGTGTTGACGACCCGCCCCTTGGCCGTGGCAGCTAACACCGCCGTCGGCACGAGGAACAGGACGGCAACCGATGCGAGCGCAGTGCGCATCCTCCGTCTCATGTGAAGGCCGAAGCTACCAAGGTTGTCGGCGATGTGGTGGGGGAGTTGAGAGCCGGGTGGGGGCAGCTCCTACCCGCCGCCGAGCTCCGCGCGACACGCGGTCAGGCGGCTCGCGAGACTCTCGGCACCAGGCGGGAGGGCGAGATCGTCGAGGGGGCCGAGCGCCATGCCGCCTGCTCGAAAGATGCGGTAGGTGGCCCGGCCGAGGAGCGAGCCGGACGGGACCCCGGCCCCTTTGCCGCGGAAGAGGCGCGAATCGTGGCTGTTGTTCCGGTTGTCGCCGACCACGAAGACCTCGCCGGCCAGCACGTCCCACCGCGCCGGCTCGCTCCGCAGGTAGGGATCCCAGGCGACGAGGTAGAGGTGGCCCCCGAGGCTCTCGAGCGTGAAGCGCGTGTCCTTGCCCTCGATGCGAACCTCACCGAGCACGCAGCTCGGGATCGGCTTGCCGTTGATCGAGAGACTGGCTCCGTCCTGTTCGATGCGATCCCCGGCTACCCCAACGAGGCGCTTCACCAGGATCTGATCGGCTTGCTCGGGGCTCTCGAAGACGACGATGTCGCCGGCTGCAGGCGGGGGAGCGAGCTTGCTGACCAAGAAGTAATCGCCCACCGCGACCGACGGAGCCATCGAACCGGTCGGCTGCGCGAAAAACGCCACCACGTGGTTTCGGAGCCCATTGCGCATGAAGAACACCGCGACGACGAGCGCGACGACCCGACCGATCGCGGGAACGCGTACCGGCACGAGCTTCTCGCGTGGGGTTCGCGCGAGGTCGAGAAGCGACAAGAGGTGCAGGAGGTAGGGAGCGACGTAGAGTGCGAGGCTCGCCTTGCTCGGCGCGCTCGCGGCCGCGAGCGAGACCGCGATCGAGAGCGCCATGCCCGTCAGCGCGAACCCGGTCGCGCGACGAGGCAGCCCACCCAAGAAATGCCCTGCGCCGGGAAAGATCACGCCGACGCAGAGCACGAGCACCTTCGACGGCGGCGACGACGTGGCTCCCCCGTCGCTCTGCGAAGGGGATAGGGGGGGTGAGTCCACGGGGCGGCACCTTACCAAGCACCCTCACCTCGCCCGCTCAAGAATCGGCTAGGGTGCGCTCATGCGCGTGCATTTCGTCGCTGTCGCCGGCACGGGGATGGGCGCGCTCGCGGGTCTCTTGCGCTCGGCCGGGCACGAGGTCTCGGGCTCGGACACGAGCTTCTACCCGCCGATCGGTCCCGCGCTCGAGCGCTGGGGCGTGCGCCTGATGGAGGGTTTCGATCCAGCCCACGTCGCAGACCAGCCCGACCTCGTGGTGATCGGCAACGTGTGCCGCTCGAGCAACGTCGAGGCGCGCGCCGCGATCGACGGCGGCCTGAGGTACGCGTCGATGGCGCACGCCCTCGCCGATCTCGTCCTCGACGGGCGCTCGCCGCTCGTGGTCGGCGGGACGCACGGCAAGACGACCACCAGCGCGATGTGCGCGCACGTGCTCTCGGCGGTCGGGATGGACCCCGGCTATCTGATCGGCGGCATCCCGATGAGCGCCAGCGAGAGCTTTCGCCTGCCCGGGCCGCGCAAGCTGACGGTTCAGGGCGGCGCGCGGGGCTCGTCACGCAAGGCACCGTTCGTGGTCGAGGGCGACGAGTACGACACCGCCTTCTTCGAGAAGACTCCGAAGTTCTGGCACTACCGGCCCGAGGTCGCGATCGTCACCTCGATCGAGCACGACCACATCGACATCTACCCGACCGTCGAGAGCTACCTCGACGCGTTCCGCGGCTTCGCTGCGCGCGTGCCTGCGGGCGGCCTCGTGGTCGCGAGCGCGCACGACGATCTCGTCGCCGCGACCGTCGCCGAGACGCCGGCCGAGCTGGCGTACTACGCGCTCTCGACCGACGAGACGAGGCACCCCGCGCACTGGATGGGCGCGATGGCGTCGAGCGGCCCGGCGGGCACGACGTTCGACGTGTACGCGGGGGGCGTGTACGCCGGCCGCGCGGCGCTGCGCGTGCCGGGCGAGCACAACGTTCGCAACGCCCTCGCGACGCTGGCGGCGTGCTGCCAGGGCTTCGGCGCCGACGTGAAGCAAGCGATGGCCGCGCTCGAGACGTTCGAGGGGGTCAAGCGCCGGCAAGAGCTCCGCTTCGAGATCGGCGGCGTCCGTGTCTACGACGACTTTGCCCACCACCCGACGGCGGTGAAAGAGACGCTCTCCGCGCTCCGCGCCAAGCACCCGACCGGCTCGCTCTGGGCCGTGTTCGAGCCGCGCAGCGCGACGGCGTGCCGAAAGATCCACCAGGCGGCGTACGCGACCAGCTTCGCGAGCGCGACGCGCGTGGTGTTTCCGCCGCTCGGGCGCCCCGACATCCCCGAGGCCGAGCGGCTCGACCTCGGCGCCCTCACCCGCGCCCTCGTCGAGCGCGATATTCTAGCCGTCGCCCTGCCGAGCGTCGACGATATCGTCGAGCTGATCGCGCGTGATGCGGCAAGAGGTGACACTGTCGCGCTCTTGTCGAACGGGGCGTTCGGCGGCATCTACGAAAAGCTCGAAGCGGCGCTCGCGAAGCGTTGACGTGTGAGCGAGAGCTCTTATCCTTCGAGTGTTCCGTGTCTGCCGCTCCAGTGAGCGATCGACATATGAATCCCGAGTAAGCATGAACCAGGGAGCCAGCACTCAGGTCGTGGTGAGCAGGCCCAGAACCTTTCACTGGGAAGCCTAAAGCGCCCCGCCGGCACCCACCTAGCGACTTGCTAGGGGTTCACGTCGGTTTCTGCCACGTTGCTGCGGTTACGGAACGCTTATGAACGGGTCGATCGAAGCGATCGGCCCGTTCGCCTTTTGTGCGCCCGACGAATGACAACACCGTCTTCTTCGTGAGGCGCTCGCCCCAGGGGCGGCGGCGGCCGGTCGGCGCGCTCACCCGGCCGCCCGAGCCAGGCGTCCGGGCCCAGAAAGCTCCTTCGTCCGATGCGGGCCTTGCTAGCCGTCCCTCTTCGTGCGAAACCCTCGCGCCCCAGAAGCACCCCGGAGAGGTGACCGAGTGGTCGAAGGTGCACGACTGGAAATCGTGTGTACGGCAACGTACCGCGGGTTCGAATCCCGCCCTCTCCGCCAAGCGTCGCTACGCTCCGCTTCCGCGGAGCGGGCGGTCGATCGAGTCGTTCGCGGAGCTGACGCTCCGCTCAGGAACGAATCCCGCCCTCTCCGCCAAAGCGTCGCTACGCTCCGGTCCACCGGAGGGAAGGTCTGACGTTTCGACCAACGGGCCCGGTCGCGGCCGGACACGAAGGGGGATACACCCTTTCTTATGCGTGCGCCCGTCTCGTGCCTGCTGATGGTCGCGGCCGCCCTCAGG
>CALKVR010001143.1 GCA_938004815.1 uncultured Polyangiaceae bacterium
CCCCCAGGATCGGAGGTCGACCAGCTGAGCGCTCGAGGCCCCAGCTGGGGCGATTTCGAACGTATCGACCGGGCGGGTGGGCACGAAGCCGCGACCGACCAGCGTCGCGAGACGCTCGCGTGAGCCGAGAAAACCGTCCACTTCGGGCTGCGACATCTGCGGCATGGGGATAACGAACGGGTCGATCCGGCCCCCTCATACGCCACGGGCACGGCGGTGGTTCCCCGCCATGCAGGTTCGATACCGATAACCCCGCCCTGCGCTTTCAGCCAGGCCGAACCGGTGGCGACATCCGCCGGGTCTGCGCCTCGAACGCGTCGATCTCGGCCACCAGGCGTGTCGCGCCGCAGACTCCGGCGGGCAGCACCAGCAAGAAACCGCAGGGGACGAGCGCGATGAGGGCGACCCCCGCGCTGAACCCGAGCACCGCACCGAAGTGCGATCCGACGAATCGCAGGCGCTCACCCAGCCGGATGCCCCGGACGCTGAGGGGGTAGTCGCAGAGGTCCCAGCCGATGAACACGGCGGCGGCTACGAACTTCAAGGGAACCGTGACGACGACCGCGCCGGGGATGAGCCCGATCAACAGCAGGACGATGAAGGCGAGCATCCCCCCGGTGAGGCCGAGCATGGCCGAGCCGGTCGCGCGCGCGACGTCGGTGAGGAACGGTGTCGGCGCGTGCTCGGGGATGCCGAGCTCACGCTCGGTGACGCGCGACAGCGCCTCGAGCGCGGGGCCCGACGCCGGCTGCGCGAGCGCGAGGGCCGCGAAGGCGCTCACGATCACCGCGACGATCGAGGCGAGGACCTGCACGATCGGCACCCACCAGCCGTCGCCCCCGAGCCAGCTCTCGATCTGGGCGACGAGGAGAAAGGTCGACGCGATCGAGAACGTGAAGAAGAGGGCGAGGCCGACGAGCACCGGAACGGCCGCGTAGGGCCACGCTCGGATGGTGCCGAAGAGGATTCTGAACCCGCCGAAGAACGCGGCGACCCCTGCGCCGAAGCCGGGCTTCGAGCGAGGCACGACGAGCGGGTATCCGGGCTTCCAGGCCGTGACCACCCCGGGCTCTTAGCAGGACCCAAGGGGCACGGCCCCGAAGAATCGAAGAGGGCACGGCCGGAGGGAACCGCCCCGCGGTGGGGGTGTCCGTCCTATACTGCCTTCTTCGCGCGAGGATCTTCCATGGCCCGAGTGTCGCGTCCGCCCGGCTTCGACATGACGTACAAGCCGACCAAGGCCACGTTCCTCCCCCCGTGGAGAGAGCGGCTGCCCACGGTCCTGTATTTCGGCATCGTTTGCACGATCGGCCTCGCGATCGTCGCGGCGCCGCTCTTGCCCGACGGCACGTGGCTCTACCAGACGGTGGTGGTCGGCGATCGCATGCGCGTCATGCCGGCCCAGTTCTTCGCGCTCATGCTTTTCGTGAGCGGGCTCGCCGCGATGATGCGTCGCTACATGAGCGGCGTCATCGTGCACCCCGACGGCATCGAGACGCGCGAGGTGCTCCCGATGGGGGTGCCGCGCATCAAGCGGCTGGCCTGGGCGCAGATCGACCGCGTCGCGATCCCGGCCACGCCGTCCGGCGTCGCGCGCGCCCCGGTCGAGTCGGCGCCGAGCAAGCTCAAGAAGATCCGCCTCGATCTCTGGGACGGCTCGCACCAGTTCCTCCCCGAGGTCGCGAAGCTGCCCGATCTGGCGCTGATGATCGAGCGCGTGGCGCTGGCCCGCGCGATCCCGATCGAGGGCGGGACCGGCATGGTCGACGAGCTCGGGAGCCCGTTCGAAGACGACGAAACCTGAGGGTTTGGTTTCTGTTAACCTGTGAGGCTGCAAGGAGGAATCCATGCGGCGCTTACTCTTTCAGGTCTGCCCCGTCTTCGGGATCGCCATCGGTTGCGCAGCGGGGAGTGACGACGGGGGCGGCGGCGGCGCCGGCGCCGGCAGCACCTCCGGCCAGGGCGGTGACTTCGCCTCGTCGTCGTCCGGAGGCGCCGGTGGCTTCGAAGAGTGCGCCACGTTCACCGACGAGGCGGTGCAGCAGCCGGCGGCGATGCTGATCGTGCTCGACAAGAGCGCGAGCATGAACACGAACAGCAAATGGTCGACGGCGCAGCTCGCGGTCGTGCAGGCGATCGACAACGACGCGTTCGACACGATGTCGCTCGGGCTCATCGCGTTCCCGGCAAGCCTGACCAACCCACCCGAGTGCCTGTGTCAGTACGCCTGCGGGACGGGGTGTGACGTGTGCGGCCCGCTGATCGGTCAGGTCTCGTGCGGCACGACCGCGCTCGCGCAGGTGCCCCTCGCGCTCGCCGGCACGGACAAGTCGAACCAGGGCGGCGTGCGCAAGAGCATCTACGACTACCTGGCCACGAATTTTCCGCTCTCCAACATGGACGACGGCTCGCCGATCTACGACGCGATGAACGCCGCCTACCAGGCGCTGAAAGCCTACGACATCGAGAAGCGGATCCTCGTCCTGGTCACCGACGGCGGCTTCTCGTGCACGAGCCTCGCGAGTCCCGCTCGACCGGCGTTCACCGACGGTGCCTGCCTCGATTGGGAGCACCCGGACAACGTGAACCAGATGATCACGATGAACCGCGACGACCCGATGAAGCCGGTCAACACGTTCATCGTCGGCTTGCCGGGCTCGGACTCGAACGGGGCCATGATGGGCGGCTTCGCCACGCCGCCCTACCAGATGAAGCTCGCCCTCTCGACGTACGCCGTCAGCGGCTCGCCCGGCACCGTCCCCGCCGACTGCGATCAGGCGGCGACGTTCACGCAGGGCGGCGCGGCGCCCGCGGTGCCCTGTCACCTCGATCTCACCACCGGCGCGTTCGATGGTCAGGTCCTCGCCGACGCCATCAAGCAGATCCGCGGCCAGGCCCTCGGGTGCACCTACGATCTGCCCCCGCCGCCGCCGGGTGAGATCATCAACCCCGACAAGGTCAACGTCTCGCTCACGCTCGAGATGGCGACGTCGACGCTCCCGAGGCGCAGCGACGTGAGCGACACCTGCGAGACCGACGGCTGCTGGGACTACACCGATGCCGACACGCTCGAGCTCTTGGGCAAGGCCTGCACCGACGTCACGACGGCTTCGAATGCCAAGGTCGAGATCGTCGTAGGTTGCGACACGGTCGTGAAGTAACGTCTCTCCCGCGCTCCGGCGCGGACACGGTATGGCTGCTCTTTCACCCCCCCGGCCCCCCTCGCCTTCGTCGAGGGGGGTGATCGGCGCGAGTGTTCTGACGCTTACGCTCCTCGTGCCTGGCCTGGCTAACGCGGCCGAGCCGGCGCCCGCCGCGCCGCCCAAGCAAGAGCCCAAAGAAGCGGCCCAAGCTCGCGCCACCCCGAAGGAGGCGGACGCCGAGAAGGACGCGCCCCCCGACGAGTCGCAAGCATGGGAGACGGCGCCGCCCGAGCACCGTGGCGGCTTCACGGTCGGTCTCGCGGTCTCGGCCGGGCTCGGCGCGTCGAACGGCTTCCCGAACGACTCGAAGAAGATCGGCCGCGAGCGCTACTACACCGAGAGCGGCCTCGGCTTCGCGCCCTCGCAGTCGCTCTGGCTCGGCGGCGCGTTCATCGACTGGCTGAGCTTCGGGGTCGGCGGCGGCTTCAGCTCGATCTACGCCGAGTCGACGCGCACGCAGTCACCGCTGCTCCTCTTTCACACCGACGTGTATCCGCTCTACGCGCTCGGCGGTCAGTGGCGAAACCTCGGCGCGATGAGCGAGTTCGGCATCGGCTTCGCCGAGACGACCGACAACGAGACCGACGAGGTGCTCGTCGACGGTGGCGGCGCCTCGTACATCTTCGCCGGCGCGTTCTGGGAGGGGATCGAAGCGTGGAAGCTCAAGATGGGGCCGTACATGGGCGCGCACTATCTCTTCAGCAACACGATCCGTCGCCCCATCTTCGCGGTCGGCTTTCGGATGTCGCTCTACACCTCGCCCTGAGAACGGTCGTACACTGGTCGGGCCATGTCGACCGCGGTCCAGATCCCGCTGATGCCGTTCGATCGGTATCTCGCGCTCGAGTCGAGCGGCGAGACCAAGCATGAGTGGATCGACGGCCTCGTCTACGCCATGTCGCGTGGCACGCCAGAGCACGGTCGACTGTCGGCAGCCATGATCCGAGCCCTACCGGTCACGGCCGAGTGTCGCGTCTATTCGTCCGATGCGTTGCTCTACGTCGAGCAAGCGCAGCATTCGACGTACGCAGACGCCAGCATCGTGTGCGGGGCAATCCTCACCCGCGGCGCGAAGGACAAGAACGGCAAGAGCCTCGGGGAAGCCATCACCAACCCGCGCGTGGTGGTCGAGGTGCTCTCACCATCCACGGAGCGCCGCGATCGCAGCGAGCGCTTCGCCTTGTTCCAGCAGCTCGAGTCTCTCGAGGAGTACGTCCTGGTGTCGCAAGACGAGCGGCGGATCGAGGTCCGTCGCCGCGACGGTCGGAACTGGACCAGCGAAACGCGGGGCCCCGGCGAATCCTTCACGGTGCACGGCCACGAGCTGCTGGTCGACGCGATCTACGACTGAGCCCGTGCGCCCGCTCTGGGCGGGGCTTCACGGCGCCAAGAACGTCGGCGTCATCACCGCCGAGCGGCACTGCCAGTTGAAGCTCCGCAACTGCCCGACCTCACCCTCGGTCTTGAACTTGAGCGTGAGCGCGTCGGCGGCGGCCCGCAGCGTCGCGTCGGTGCCGCCGTCGTACGCCCAGGCCATCGCCACCGTGTACGCGCTCTCGCCGATGTGCTCGAGGTAGTCGTCGATCGCAGCCTCGGGGGTGCCGACGCCCATCCAGTAGTAGGGGTTGCCCGTACCATCGATGCCGTCGCGCGCGATGATGCGGCCGAGCCGGACGAGCGCCGCGCGCGCGTCGGCGCCCTGCTGCCCGCCACGCTCGCGCGCATAAGCGTCGAGGCCATCGGCGAGGATCGCGCTCATCCATGGGCTGCAACCGAAGTACGGGTTGCCCTCGCTCGGATCGTGCGCATCGCCGTGGTGCGCGAAGCAGCGCGCGTCCGGGTCGGTGTAGCCCGCGGGATACGTCGCCTGGATGGCGAGGTAGGCCGCGACGGCTTCGTCGGCTGCGGCCCAGAGCGTCGCCGACTGATCGTCGCTCACGATCGCCGCCCAGGTGTAAGCGAGCAGCGCGAAGCCGGCGTTGCGCTCCGTCCAGCTGTCGGAGCCGCCGTCGTACTGGGGGCTCGGCCACAGCTCGGTCATGCCGAGCGCCATCGCCTCGGCCGCCTCACGGGCGCGGTCGTCGCCGGTGAGCAGGTAGTGCATCGCCAGGTTCTCGGCGTACTGGTACTTCGGATCGCTCTCCGCGCCCTGGGGCAGGCCGTTGCGCGCGCTCGTCCCGGTGCCCGTGATGAGGTTCCGGTACATGTTGGCTTCGCGGTAGCCCGACGCGAGCGGGCTCACCGTGCCGCGCCGCGCGTAGCCTCGGTACATCGCGGCCACGCGATCGTAGAGCCACACCGCGCGCGTGGTGGCCGCGCCGTCGGCGAGGAACGCGTCGGTATCGAACGCGTCGTAGTCGCAGCGCGTCGACCACCCGTCGAGATCGGTGCCGGCCACCTCGGCCTCCGGAACCAGCGGCCCGGCGACCCCCGACGCCGAGAGCCAGCTCGCGGGGAGGAGCGTGTACACGAGAGGCCCCACCTCGCCGTCCGGTGACACGAGCGTCACCTCGACCGGCTCGAGCGTGAGGGGCGCGACGCCGGGCGCTTCTCCGAGGCCGATCGTCGCGGCGGTGATCACGCCCGGATCGATGTCGAGCTGCACCTGCACGCTGCGGAAGCTCTGGTCCGGATAGCGCGCGAGACCGCGCGTGGCGCGCCCGACCTCTTGGCCGTCGACGACCACGCGCACCAGCGTCTCGTCGGAGAGTTTGCCCGGTACCAGCGGTACCGCGAAGTTCACACGTGTGACGCCGCTCGCGCCGTTGTTCGAGAACGTGACGTCGACCGAGTAGGGCAGCGTCGGGGTGCTGCCGCTCGATCCGCTGGAGCCGTTCGAGCCATTCGAGCCGTTCGAGCCCGGCCCCGACGAGACGCCGCTGCCCGACGCCGCGCCGGCCCCCGTCGCGTCCGAGTCGCCGCATGCGAGGAGGGCGACGAGAGGGCCAACCCTGACGAGCCTCGCGATCGAGCTCGGGGAGCAACCGCGCAACGGATGGTGCATCCTCGAAAATCTATGGGTCGACCGTAGGCTTTTCAAGAAGGAGCTGCCTGCTAGGCGCCGCTCACGCGAGCACGGCTTCGAGCTGCGTGATCGGCAACGCTTCGACGTTTGGCCGCAGCTTGTACCGCTTGTCACCCGGATAGACGACGAACAGCGAGTCGAGCGACAGGTCCTCGAGAGCGACGTGCATCGAACGCGTCATCCGCGGAGCGTCCGCCCACTTGACCTCGAAGCCAACCTGACCCTTGGCACCACGCCAGAGAATGTCGAGCTCGGCTCCGGCGTGCGTCGACCAGAAGTAGAGATCGCGAGCGCCAACGCGCGCGGCGATCTCCTCCAGGACGAACCCCTCGAACGAGACGCCCAGCACCGGATGCTGCTCTATCGCTCGTCGCGTCCCCAAGCCGAGGAGCGTGTGCAGGAGCCCGCTGTCACGAACATAGACCTTGGGCGACCTCACCAGCCGCTTCTCCAAGTTCGGCAACCACGGCGGGAGCTGACGCACGACCAGCGCCGCGGTGAGCAAGTCGAGGTGCCGCTTTACGGTCGGATAGGTCTCGCCGAGCGCGCCCGCGAGCTCTGCACCGTTCCACGGCTGCCCATGACGGTGCGCAAGCATCGTCCAAAGCTTTCGCAGATGCAGCGGGGACCGCACCGTCACCCCGAGGG
Source organism: uncultured Polyangiaceae bacterium (assembly GCA_938004815.1). Classification (GTDB taxonomy): domain Bacteria; phylum Myxococcota_A; class Polyangia; order Polyangiales; family Polyangiaceae; genus Xiheicaenibacterium. The sequence continues at coordinate 6,877 of CALKVR010001143.1, forward strand.
CGGCCAGGTCTCGCTCCACGAACGTACGGATGAAGTCCTCGCGCCAACCCATGCTGTCCGCTTCACTGCGTGCCAGGTAGGAGCGCGGAAAACCGCCACGCGCCCAGAGCTTCTTGAAATTGCCAGCGCCGACCTCGTCGAGGTTGAACCCGCCGATTTCGACGAAACGGACCCGCCCCGCGAGCGTTTCGGACGACTGCCTCAAGAGCTCGGGAGATGCGCTGCCCAAGACGAGAAAACGCGCCCGGAGGGGCTTGCGGTCGGCGAGCACCCGCAACACGTCGAACAACCCCGGCGCCCGCTGAACCTCGTCGATCACGACGAGCCCGCGCAACTCCTCGAGCGCGGTGAGCGGCTCCTCCAACCGCCGAGCGTCACGCGGGTCTTCGAGGTCGAATCGTTCGCCCGTGCGCTTGGCCAAGAGCTCTCTCGCGAGCGTCGTCTTGCCCGACTGACGCGGACCGAGCAGGGCGACCACTGGGCTCGCGCGGAGCAGACGCTCGACGGTGCGCGCCAGGCGTGTCCGCGGGACGTGTGACATCCTAGAAAATCTAGTAGTCGACTAGCAGTTTTTCAAGTTTGCTACGGACCCCGCTCACGACCCGCTCGATGCCGCCGTAGTCCTTCACGACGCGTACGTCCTCGAAGCCGCTCGCCGAGAGTAGCGCGGCAGTAGCCGGCGCCTGGCCCGCGCCGATCTCGAGCGCGAGCACGCCGCCCGGTGCCAGGTGGGCCGGCGCGCCCTCGATGATCTTGCGAACCACGTCGAGGCCGTCGTCGCCGCCGAACAACGCGAGGTGCGGCTCGTGCTCGACGATCGTCGTGGGGAGCGTTTCGCCGACCGCGATGTAGGGCGGGTTGGCGGTGATCAGGTCGAACGGGTAGTCGACCCCGAGGTCGGCGAACAAGTCGGACCGACGAAACCAGCAGCGCGGCGCAGCGCCCAGGCGAGCGGCGTTGTCGCGCGCGACCGCGAGCGCGTCGTCCGACAGATCGGTGCCGAGGACGGTCCAGGTCGGCCGCTCGCACGCGAGGGTAACGGCGACGCAACCAGAGCCGGTGCACAGGTCGAGGGCGCGGGCCGAGAGCGAGCGGGACACGAGGCGATCGATGCCCACCTGGACGAGCGCCTCGGTGTCGGGGCGCGGCACCAGCACACGCTTGTCGACGCGAAAGGGCCGCCCGTAGAACTCACGGACACCGAGCATGTACGCGACCGGCTCGGCGGCGCGACGCCGCTTGTGAAGATCGCGGTACGCGGAGAGCTCGGTCTTCGAGAGCGGCCGCTCGGGATCGACGATGAGGCCGATCCGGTTCGTGCCCAGGACCTGCGCGAGCAAGAGCTCGGCGTCGAGGCGCGGGGTGTCGCTGCCCTTGTCTTTCAGATCGTCGCTGGCCCAGGCGAGGACGCGCCGGACCGTCCACACGTCGGCCGACTCTTTCGGCCCCGCCGGCGTCATCCGAGCGCGTCGGCGACGACCGCCTCCACCTCACGGCGGATCTCGCCGAGACGCGCGTCGGTCTTGGCCTCGAAGCGCAGCACGAGCACGGGCTGCGTGTTCGAGGCTCGGCAAAGGCCCCACGCGCCGTCGCCGAAGTCGACGCGCGCGCCGTCGATGTCGAGCACGGGGTGCGTCGGCTTGTAGTGCGCGAGCACCCGCTTCACCACGTCGAACTTCTTGTCGTCGGCGCAGTCGACGCGGAGCTCGGGCGTCACTGCCGTCGCCGGTACGTCGGCGAGGAGTGACGAGACCGGCTCGGCCTGCCCGACCACGATCTCGAGGAGGCGCGCCGCCGCGTAGATGGCGTCGTCGAAGCCGAAGTACCGGTCGGCGAAGAAGATGTGCCCGCTCATCTCGCCGGCGAGGAGCGCCCGCTCCGCCTTCATGCGCGTCTTGATGAGCGAGTGGCCCGTCTTGGCGTAGAGCGCGCGGCCGCCGTGGGCGCGAATGTCGGAGAAGAGCGTCTCCGAGCACTTCACCTCACCGAGGATGGTCGCGCCGGGGCTGTCGCGCAGCACCGACCGCGCGAACAGGACCATGAGCTTGTCGCCCCAGAGGACCTCGCCGCGCTCGTCGACCGCGCCGATGCGATCGCCGTCGCCATCGAACGCGATGCCGATCGGTGCGCCCGTCTCGCGCACCCGCGCGGTGAGCGCCTCGAGGTTCTTGGGGACGGTCGGGTCGGGGTGGTGGTTGGGGAAGCGACCGTCGATGTCGCAAAAGAGCGGGTCGACGTCGAAGCCCAGCGCACGCAGCGTGCGGACACCGAGGGGGCCGCCCGCCCCGTTGCCGGCGTCGAGCACCACGCGGCAGCGCGCAGCGCCCGGCAGGCGCACCGCGGCCGTCACCGCCGCCACGTACGCGTCCGAGACGTCGACCACTTCGATCGACCCGCGTGCGGCGCCGGCGTCGAGGAAGCCCGCCTCGATCCGCGAGGCCAGCCCCTGGATGTCGGCCCCGAAGAACGACCCCGTCCCGCGCATCATCTTGAGGCCGTTGTCGTCGCCCGGGTTATGGCTGCCGGTGATGTGGACGGCGCCGTCGGTCCGGAGGTGGTGGGCGGCGAAGTAAAGGAGCGGCGTGGGCCCGACGCCAATGTCGGTCACGGCGGCCCCCGCGTGCCGGAGCCCGTCGGCGAACGCGTCGAAGATACGCGGGCTCGAGACGCGGCCGTCGCGGCCGAGCGCGACCCGCAGCGGGCGGCCGAGCTCGGAGCCGAGCTGGCTGGCGTAGGCGAGCGCGACGTCGCGCACGAGATCGCTGCTCAGGTCGCGATCGGCGACGCCGCGGATGTCGTACTCGCGAAAGACGTGTCGGGGTAAGGCCATCGGGGCCGTGGTTCTCGCACGCTTGCGCGCGCGGCAGAAGCGCCTTCGACGCTGCCCGCCGCGAGCGACCTCAGCGCCGGGTCCACGCCGAGAACGCTGACTTCAGCCTGGCTGCCGGGCACGCCGGGGCGGTGTGAGCGCGAAATAGGCCGAAGCGAAGACGGCCGCGACCACCAGGGTCACGGCGGTGCAAGAAAGAAGGCGCAGTGCCGCGAGGAACAGGTTCCAAGCGAGGAAGGTGAACGCCATCTTTCCGGACGCGAGGACCCGCCCGGCGGGCAGGAGAACGGTGAGGACGGCGGGGGCGAGCGGCGCAACAGATAGGAGGTGCCGAGTCCTGACCGCTGGCGCGCGCGCCATTCTGCAGTGATCGGGAGGCCTCCCACGCTGGCGTCGGCCCCGGCGTGCTAGACGCGGTCGGCATGCAGCGCCCCTCCGGCTTCGAGCTCACGATGCGCCTCGGTCTGCCGCCCGGTGAAACCCTCACGCGGCTCATCGAGCTGGCGTACGAGATCGATCCGGTCGTGCCCGAGGATGCGTTCGCCGACATCCCGATCGTTCTCGACTGGATTGCCGAGGATGCGCCCGAGGATGTGCTCTCGACGTTGGATCCCATCCCCGGCTTGACGCCCGACGGTGTGAAAGTGTTCGCGCGAACTGCGGTGAGTCTCGGACACTTCGGCTTCGTCGTCGGTGACGATAGCCAGCCGACCGACAGCTTGCCGATCGTCTATGCCGACCGCGACGGCGCGCGCGTCGTGGCGGCAAACCTCACCGACCTCTTGAGCCTGCTCGCGTGGGGCGGGGCGGCGTGCTTGCCATTCGCGGATTCGTGGCCGTGTGAAGACGGCGCGCGCTATCACGAGGCGGCCTGCGAAGACGCCGAAGAGATTGGCCGACCCAAGGGTGACTGGCCGCGTGTGACGGATCGGCAGGGCCTCGCGAAGGCTCCGAACGCTGCCGGGGGTCGAGCTACCTGACAGCCCGCGCGCGATCATCGAGCGGGCGCCCCAGATTGCGCTCCACATTGCGCCGGTGCCGGCGCCCTCGGGCACGGACCGCCTCCCCTCCCCACCGAAGGACGACGAGACCGTCCCCTACTATGTCGAGGCTGTCGCGCGATTGGGCCTGATCGATCTGGCGCTCCCCTACGTGTCGACGGATCTCGCTCAACCCTCTTGGGAGCGGACGGTCCACTTCACCGTCCTCGACGCGCTCATCGGCTGCGGGCGCCTCGAGGACGCGCGCGCGACCGCCGTCGTCGTGGTCGACCGTTGGCTGCGGCTGACGTTCGTTCACGGAAGCGAGTGGACGAAGCTCTTGGCGCGCCTCTCCGCGCTCGGGGTCGATGGCGCCATCTTGCGTCGCGCCGTGGACGCACGAGCGCGAGCGCAGGCCGACGACGACGTCTGGGGCTGACCGAAGGGGACGGTTACAAATCCGCAGGCACGTCGATCCGAGGCCTCCGCCTCCCGGCGCCTCGCTTGGCCGGTTCAGAATCTTCTACGCACCGCGCCGGGTCCACGCCGAGAACGCGGCCTTCAGGTCGGCGGGGCTCTGGGTGGGGCGCCCGAGATCTTTGCGCGCGCCCTTCTTCACCCAGATCTCGACCAGGGCTGGGCCGGGCGCGGCGGCGAGCGCGGCGAGCGCGGCGTCGACCTCGGCCGCGGTCACGGCGCGAACAGCGCTCTTGTACCCGGCCGCGCGCGCGACGGCGCAGATGTCGAACGAGAAGCCGGCCGTCGGCTGGCCGCCGACGCTGTCGTGCGCCCCGTTGTTCACGACGACGTGCTTGTAGCCTGCGGGGGCGAGGGCCCCGATGGTGGCGAGCCCGCCCGTGTGCATGATGACAGCACCGTCCCCATCGAGACAGTACACCGGTCGCGCTTCGCGCGCGAGCGCGACCCCGAGCGCGATCTGCGACGCGTGGCCCATGCCGCCGACCACCAAGAGGTCGGCGTCGTGCGGCTGGCCCAGGCGGCGCCGCACCTCGAAGAGCTCGCGCGAGGGCATGCCGGTCGTGGAGACGACGCTGGCGCCGTCGGGGAGCGCCGCGACGAAGCGCTCGATGGCCTGCTCGCGGCTCAGCTCGATCTCCGGCCGACCCGGGTCCTTCAAGGCGTACGCCTCGAAGCTGCCCTTCTCGACGACGAGGGCGACCGGGCCGCTCCGCGCGCGCGCCTGATCGGCGGC
>CALKVR010001144.1 GCA_938004815.1 uncultured Polyangiaceae bacterium
CCCGTGACGCGAGCCGACGTGGGCTGGGGCGACACCGACGCGCCGGTCACGATCGTCATGTTCGCCGACTTCGAGTGTCGCTACTGCGGCGACGCCGCGCGCACCGTCGAGGCCCTCAAAGAGAAGTACGGCCCGGCGCGCGTGCGCTTCGTCTTCAAGCACCTGCCCCTCGACATCCACGATCCCGCCTACGCCGTCTCCATCTTCGCCGAGGGGCTCCGCGTCCGCTCCGGGGACGACGCGTTCTGGGCGTTCTACCGGCGCGTGTTCCTCGAGCGTGAAGAGGGCGAGTCGCCCGGCGAGGCCATCGGCCGCGCGCTCGCGGCGCTGACCGAGCGCGGTATCCGCGTCGACATGGGCCGCGAGGTCGCCGAGGCCGGCGCGGCCAAGGTCGACGCCGATCTCGAGATCGGCGAAGCCCTGGGCATCCGCGGCACCCCCGCGTTCTTCATCAACGGCGTCTCCATCTCGGGCGCTCAGCCGAAGAGCCGGTTCGAAGCCGTGATCGACGCCGAGCTCGACGCCGTGAAGACGGCCGTCGCCGGCGGTCTGGCTCCCGCGCGCGTGTACGCGGTGCGAACGGCGCAAAATCGCGACGCCGCGGCCGCACGCGATCGCGCCGAGGCGCTCAGCGTCACCAAGGACGAGACGGTGTGGTTCGTCCCGGTCGGGGCGTCGCCGACCAAGGGCAGCGCCGACGCCCTCGTCACCATCGTCATGTTCACCGACTTCGAGTGCCCGTTCTGCGCCAAGGCTCAAAAGGCGCTCGCCGCGGTCGAGAAGAAGTACGGCGCCGACGTGCGCTTCGTGTTCAAGCACAACCCGCTGCCGTTTCACAAGTCGGCCGACCCGGCCGCGCAGCTCACGCACGAGGCGTTCGCCAAGAAGGGGGCGGCCGGCTTCTGGGCCGCGCACGACGCGCTCTTCAAGCTCGACCGCCCATCCGACGAGCGCGACCACCGCGAGATCGCGGCCGAGCTCGGCCTCGACGAGAAGGTCACGCTCGCCGCGATCCAGACCAAGAAGCACGCCGCCGCCATCGCGACCGACCAAGACCTCGCGAGCGAGATCGAGGCCGACGGCACCCCGACGTTCTTCATCAACGGACGGCGCCTGACGGGCGCGCGCTCGATCGCCGAGTTCTCGGAGGTCATCGACGAGCGACTATCGGCGGCCAAAGCGCTCGCGGCCGCGGGCACCGAGCCGGCCCGCGTCTACGACCAGATCATGAGCGGCGCCAAGCGCGCGCCCGCGCCCGAAAAGCTCGCCATCGGGCCCGCGCCGAGGGGCGCACCCCAGCGCGGGAGCGGCGCGGTGGTGCTGCAGATCTTCTCCGAGTTCGAGTGCCCGTTCTGCCGCAAGCACGCCGCCACCCTCACCGAGATGGAGAAGACGTTTCCCGGGCAGATCAAGATCGTCTGGCGGCACCTGCCGCTGCCGTTCCACAAGAACGCGCGACCGGCCGCCATCGCCGCGCTCGAGGCGAAGAAGCAGCTCGGCGAGAAGGGGTTCTGGAAGATGCACGACCGCCTCTTCGAGGCGCAGGCCGAGCGGGACCTCGGGCGCGCCGGCGTCGAGGCCATCGCCAAGGACCTCGGCCTCGACCAGAAGAGGTTCGCCGCGGCCCTGGACGGCAACCGGTACGACGCCGTCATCCAGGCCGATCTGGACGAAGCGAAGAAGCTCGGCGTCGAGGGGACACCGGCGACCTTCGTCGACGGGTACTTCGTCTCCGGAGCCGTCTCGGCGGCCAAGCTCCGCCGCGTGATCCGGCTGGCGCTGGCCGACCGCGCCGGGCCGCCTACGAAGAAGCCGGCGAAAGAAACCGCGCCTTGACCCGCTTTTTGCCCCAACCGACGAAGTCGACCGTCGCCGTCGGGTCGGGCCCCGAGTCGACGGCCACCACGCGCCCGTAGCCGAACGCCTTGTTGGTGACGCGCTCGCCGATGCCCATGCCGCCCTCACCGCGGTGGCTCTCACCCTCGTCTCGCTCGACGTAGCGCTCGCCGGGCTCGCGCTCGGCCGCAGCCGACCGCTCGTAGCCGCGCCGCTCGTGCCCACCCACCCCGCGCAAGGCTTGCGGGTGAGACCACGCGAGCCGCGGAGCCGCCGGCGCCACGCTCTCGCGGTCGATGAACCGCCCGACGCGTATCGACTCGGTCGTCTTGTGGTCGATGACGTCCATGGGCAAGTCGGCCAGGAACGAGCTCGGCGCGCAGTACCGCGTCGCGCCGAAGATCATCCGCCGTTCGGCGTGGGTGATCCAGAGCTTCTCTCGCGCGCGCGTCACCGCCACATAGGCCAGGCGCCGCTCTTCTTCGACGTCGTTGCGCCGCGTCGGGTCCTGGCTGCGGAACGGGAACGTGTCCTCTTCCATCCCCGTCAAGAAGACGGCCGAGAACTCGAGGCCCTTGGCGGCGTGCACCGTCATCAGCGCGACCTTGGGCGCGTCCTTGATCTCGTCGGCGTTGGCCGACAGGGTGACGCGCTCGAGCCAACCCGCGAGCGTCGGCGCGCCGCCGGCGGCCAGCTCCTCTTCCTCGTACTCGACGAGGGCGTTCACGAGCTCGGCCAAGTTCATCATGCGCGCTTCGCTCTCGGTCGAGTCGTCCTCGGACAGAGCGCGCCGATAGCCCGACTCGTCGAGCACGGCTTCGGCGAGCTCGGACGGCGACGCCGTGCGCGCGATCTCGCCGAGCTGCGACAGCAGATCCGCGAAGTGCGAGAGCGCCTTCTTGGGCTGCGGCCCGAGCCGCCCCGACGCCACGACGCCGGGGATGGCGGCGAACAGCGACGTCTTCTGCTCGGCCGCGAACTGAGACAGCTTCTCGATGGTGCTGTCGCCGATCTTGCGCGCGGGGACGTTGATGATGCGGAGCAGGTCGACGTCGCTGGCGGGGTTCACCAAGACGCGCAGGTAGGCGACGAGATCCTTGACCTCGGCGCGCTCGAAGAACCGCACCCCGCCGATCACTTGATGCGGGATGCGCTCGGCGCGCAGCACCTCTTCGAGCACACGGGACTGGGCGTGCATCCGGTAGAACACGGCGATCTCGTTCGGCGCCACACCTCGGGCGACGAGCTCGCTGATGCGCGCGACGACGAACGCCGCCTCGTCGCGCTCGGAGCCGGTCGCGACGATGGTGACCTTCTCGCCGGGGGGGTTGTCGGTCCAGAGCTCTTTGGGCTCGCGGTCCTGCGCCCGGCGAATGATCGCGAGCGCCGCCCCGACGACGTTCTTGGACGAGCGGTAGTTCTGCTCGAGCTTGACGATCCGCGCGGCGGGAAAGTCTTTGCGAAAGCTGCGCAGGATGCGGACGTCGGCGCCGCGCCAGCGGTAGATGCTCTGATCGTCGTCGCCCACCACGCAGAGGTTGCCGTGCCGCTCGGCCATCGCGCGCACGAGCCGGTACTGCACCTGGTTCACGTCCTGGAACTCGTCCACGAGCACGTGGTTGAACTTGTTCCTGAGCTCCTCGCCCGCCCTCGACTCGTGGTCCTCGGCGAGGTGGAGCACCTTCAGGAGGAGGTCGTCGAAGTCGACCGCGTTCGAGTTGCCGAGGTGCCGCTCGTAGGCCTCGAAGCAGCGCGCGATCACGTCGTCGCCGAACGCCTTTGGCTCGAACGTGCGCGAGGTGATGCCCTCTTGCTTCTCTTTGTGGATGCGCCCGAGCACCGACCGGACGGGGTGCTTGCGGTCGTCGATCTTGAGCTCCTTGAGCACGCGGTTCATCACCGAGCGTTGGTCGGTGTCGTCGTAGATGACGAACGAGCGACCGAGCCCGGCCGCGTCGTGGTAGCGGCGCAGGATTCTGGCGCAGGTCGCGTGGAACGTGCCCACCCACAGGTCGGACACGAGCTCGGGGCCGACCAGGCCCTGGAGGCGCCTGCGCATCTCACCGGCTGCCTTGTTGGTAAAGGTGACGGCGAGGACCCGGTACGGGGGCACGCGCTCGGTCGCCAGCAGGTTCGCGATCCGAAAGGTGATGACGCGGGTCTTGCCGCTGCCCGCCCCGGCAAAGACGCCCAGCGGGCCCCGCGTGTGGGCGGCCGCGTCGGCCTGGGGCCCGTTCAGCTCGGCCCCGATGCCGCCCGGCCCGGCCGTCGCACCGGCCATGGTGCCGGCCTCGATGGGCGCCTCTTCGTCGAACACCTCACTGCGGTAGCACGAGCACGCCTCAGCCCAAAGTAGAGCCGCGAAGGTGTGCTAACCTTTCGCGATGCGCCCTCGCGCTCTTGCTTGGCTAGCCGTCGCGCCCGCGTTCGTCGCCACCCTCCTCGCCTCGCCGCACGCGAGCGCGTACTGCCGCAGCACGACGTGCGTCGGCGAGTGCCCGCGCGACGAGGACGAGTGCAAGACGACCGGCACCAAGCTCTATTGGGCGGGCGGCTGCGTCGGGTTCAGCCTCCAGCAAGACTCGAGCGTCCACATCCCGATGAAGTACTTTCGCCAGGTCGCGCAGCGGTCGTTCCTGGCGTGGACGGAGCTCGAATGCGACAGCGGCATCTCGTCGCTCTCGTTCGCCGAGCTCGACGAGGTCTCCTGCAAGAAGACCGAGTACAACTCGGGCGGCGCGAACGCCAACATCATCCTGTTCCAAGACAACAAGTGGGACTACTCGGGCGTCGACAACACGCTCGCCAAGACCACGGTGACGTTCGACGACGACACGGGCGAGATCCTCGACGCGGACATCGAGATCAACCACGCCTACAACCACTTCACGATCAACGACATGGAGATCGACTACGACCTCGAGAGCGTGCTCACGCACGAGGTCGGGCATTTCATCGGGCTCGACCATAGCCAGGATTTCGCCGCGACGATGTTCGCGGGCTACGAGCCGGGCACGATCGAGCAGCGCACCCTCGAAGAAGACGACATCCTCGCCGCGTGCGAGGTCTACGCCCCCGAACGGCAAGTCAGCTGCGACACGACCCCGCGGGGCGGGTTCGCCACCGAGTGCGGCGGCAAGGCGGCCCCGACCGACGGCGAAGACGACGGCGAGGGCTGCGCGGTCGCGGGGCCGCTCGGGGCCGGCCCGCCGGGGGATAAACGCCCGCCGCTCGCCGTATTCGCTTTTGCGCTGGGCGCCTTCCTCGTCGCCCGGAGACGGGCTAGAGAACTCAGATGATTCGCTTCGTCCTTTTGGCCTCGCTCGGGCTCGCTTCCCTCGGTTTCACCCTCTTGGCTTGCGGCGACTCGGGCGAAGAGGGGCTCTGCACCCCGGCCGAAGAGATCTTCTGCAAGTGCCGCGGCGGGGTCGAGGACGGCACCAAGACCTGCAACGACGACGGCAACTCGTTCGGCCCGTGCATCAGCGCCGACGGCGAGTGCGAGGAGATCGAGACGTCCACGAGCTCCGGCGACCCGCAGAACTGCGAGCCCGACTCGGTCGACCCGTGCACTTGCGACGACGGCATGACGATGGGCGAGACGACGTGCGAGCCCGACGGCAGCGGGTTCGGTCCGTGCCTCGTCGACGGCTCCGAGTGCGCGGCCGCGGGCACGCTCGGCTTCTTCGAGGTGTGCAGCGCCGCCAACGACTGCCAGTCGGGGGTCTGCGACGGCTTCTGCACCCGCGCTTGCGCCGACTACACCGAGTGCCAAGAGTCCGCCGAGGTGTTCGGCGACTGCGTCAGCTTCGACGGCGGCTCGAAGAAGTGCGCGCCGTATTGCTTCGCGCAAGAAGACTGCGCCGCCTACGGCGCCGAGTCGTACTGCAGCGGCGTCGAGGACCCGACGTTCATCTTCGCGGCGTGCGGCCCGTGGGCGGCTCCGTCGGGCATGCCGTACGGCACGCTCTGCGACTTCGATCCGCCCACACTCTTGGTCGGCGATCCGCAGAACCCCCAGACGATCGGCGGCGATTGCCACCTGGGGCTCGCCGGTGTGCAGAACGTCTGTGTGTTCGGCGAGTGCAGCAAGGCCTGCTACGAGAACCAGGACTGCCCGAACTCGGACTGCTCGTCGGACGGCTCGACCCCCGGCTGCTGCATCTCCGAGGCAGACTGCGACGCCTGAGCCGCTTTCCTTTCCACTTCGAGGTCCCCGTGCGCACTCCCTTCGTCCTCGCTTCGCTCAGCCTCCTCGGAGCCGGCCTGGTGGCCGCTTGTGGCGACGATGGCTCCTCCGGCACGGGCGGCAAGGGCGGTGAGGCCGACCTGAGCTGCGGCGACGGGTTCGTCGACCCCGACCTCGACGAAGAGTGCGATGACGGCAACCAGGTCGACGACGACGACTGCCGCAACGACTGCACCGAGCCCCGATGCGGCGACGGCGCGTTCCGCGCCGATACCGAGGAGTGCGACGACGGCAACCTCGACGACACCGACGATTGTCTGTCCAACTGTCTCGCCGCCTACTGCGGCGACGGCTTCGTCCGCGCCGGGGCCGAGTCGTGCGACGACGGCAACGAAGAAGACGGCGACGCGTGCTCGGCCACGTGCAGCCCCGGCGCCGGCTGCGGCAACGGGCAGGTCGACGCGGGTGAAGAGTGCGACGACGGCAACGCGTTCGACAACGACGGCTGCACCACCGACTGCACCGCCCCCTATTGCGGCGACGGCAAGCCCAACCCGGGCGTCGAAGAGTGCGACGACGGCAACACCGTCGACACCGACGCGTGCAAGAACGACTGCACGCTCCAGCCGATCGTGAGCTTCACCTGCCCCGGCACGGCCGCCACCGTCTCATCCGGCAACGACATCACCCTCGGCGGCAACACCGCCGATTCGATGGACAGCTACAGCGGCAGCTGCGGCGGCACGGGCGCGCCCGAGATCGTGTACCAGATCACGGCTCAGGACTCGGGCATCCTGTTCCTCGACATGATCGCGGTGAACAGCGATCTCGACCCCGTGCTCCACGTGCGCAGCGACTGCGAGGGCAGCGCCAGCGAGGCGGGCTGCGGCGACCAGACGTTCCTCGGCGGCTACGAGTCGCTGCAGATCCCGGTGAGCGCGGGGTCGACGTACTACGTCTTCGCCGACGGCTGGAACGGGACGAGCGGTGAGTTCCTCCTCGGGGCTTCCATCCTCGCCGGCGTGCCGGGCGACAAGTGCCCGGGGGTGCCCGTCTCGCTCGACGCCTACAACGACCCGGTCGAGCTGAACGGCAACACGTCCAACGCACAGGCCGACCTCTCCGGCACCGGCATCTGCGCCTCGGCCAACACGCCCGACGTCGTCTACAAAGTGACGTCGTCGATCGCGGGCACGCTCAACGTCTTCTTGGATCCCACGTTCGACGCCTCGCTCTACGCGCGCGAGACGTGCACGAGCCAGGCGAGCGAGATCGAGTGCGCCGACGTCGGCCTGACCGGCGAGCCCGAGATGATGCAGCTCCCCGTGTTCGCGGGTGAGACGTATTGGTTCATCGTCGACGGGTGGATGGGCGCCGCCGGGCCGTACACGATTCAGTTCACGATGCTGCAATAACGGTGTAGTCCGTTCGGATGACGCCGTTAGAAGCGCTGCTCCTCGGGATACTCGAGGGGCTGACCGAGTTCCTACCGGTGTCGTCGACGGGCCACCTGGTGCTCCTCGGGCGCGGGCTCGGGCACGAGGACGAAGCGGCGAAGTCGCTCTCCATCGTCATCCAGCTCGGCGCGGTGGTGGCCGTCATCGTCTACTACCGAGCCCTCTTGCTCGAGCTCCTGCGCGGCGTCCTCGCGCGCGATCCGCAGAAGCTGCGCTTGGTCGGTTCACTCGCCATCGCGTTCGTCCCCGCGGCGGCCGTCGGGTTGCTCCTCGGCCAGCGCATCAAGGACACCTTGCTGAGCCCTCTCCCCGTCGCGGTGGCGGCCATCCTGGGCGGCCTGGTCATGATCATGAGCGAGGTCATGCTCCGCGGGCGACAGACCAAAGACGACGGCGGCGTGTACGGTGTTCGGCTCGGCCAGGCCGTCGCGGTGGGCCTCGCTCAGTGCCTGGCGCTGTGGCCGGGGATGTCGCGATCGATGACCACGATCGTCGGCGGCCAGATGGTCGGGCTCAAGACGGCGACCGCCGCAGAGTTCTCGTTCCTCCTGTCGATCCCGGTCCTGGGCGCCGCCACCGTCTACGATCTGATCAAGAGCCGCGACGTCCTCTTCGCGAGCGCCGACGCGACCGTCTCGCTCGCGGTCGGTCTCGTCTCGGCGTTCATCGTCTCACTCGCCGTCATCGCCGCCTTCCTCAAGTACCTGAAGCGAATCGGCCTGATCCCCTTCGGGATCTACCGCGTCATCCTGGGCGTCGTGGTCATCGCCATCGCTCGGTAGCTCCTTATCCATTGACGGGGGAAGGACCTCCCTCGTAAAGGCGTAGAGCTTCGCCCGAAGGAGGTCCGTCTCGATGGTCCGTTTCACTGCTCGCTCCATGGTCCGTATGCTGGCGCAAGCCACCGTCCTCGTCTCGGCAACCATCCTCGTCGGGGCCGTCGGCTGCGGTGGCGGCGGCTCGGACAAGCCGGCTGACCAGCCGGTCGACATGTCGTCGCTGGCGCCCGCGCCCGATGCGACCGTGTTCGTGCAGGTCTTGGCGGGCTCCTCCGACGCCGAGCAGTTCGTCCCGAACGTCAAGACGCAGCTCGTCAGCGCGATGACCGGCGCCGGCTACAAGCTCGTCGAGTCCAAGGACGCGAAGCCCGACGTGGTGGCGAACATCACCGTGAACGCCACCCAAGAGCAGTCGTTCTTCCAGGTGCAGGTCAACGGCAAGGTCCAGGCCGACTACAAGGTCCAGCTCGCCGCGAAGTTCGTAGCGTCGAGCGACTCGGCCGTCATCGACCAGGCGACCAGCGACTTTACCGGCAAGGACGGCGTGGTCGAGCAGAACGCGATCGACAAGCTCATCGTCCACCTGAGCAAGACGGGCAAGCTCACCGCATGGGCGCACTCGGTGCGCGCCAAGATCGAGGGCGCCGAAGAGGACCTGTGGAAGGCCGCCAACGCCGACGGCTGCAAGGCGGGCGCGACCGCCACCGCGTGCGACGGCGTCAAGAAGTACCTGGAAGAGTACCCGACCGGTAAGCACGCGGCCGAGGGCCGTCAGGCGATGCAGGACGGCGAGGTCGCGATCACCAAGGCCAAAGAAGAGGACATGTGGAAGGCGGCCGCCGTCGAGCAGTGCCAGAAGCCGACCAAGTCGTACGACTGCAAGGGCGTCGAGGACTACCTCGCCAAGTACCCCACCGGCAGCCACGCGGCCGAGGCCAAGGACGCGATGAAGGCGTCGGAGAAGCAGCGCGAGGCGCTGAAGAAGGTCGAGGACGCCAAGAAGAAGGCGGCGTCGCGCGAGGACTGCATCAAGGAGTGCCGGCGCGCCTACGAGAGCTACCGCGCGTTCGAGATCCTCGTCGCGCGTTGCGTGCAAACCGAGTGCAGCTAGTGTCCTGCGTCCGAAGTCCGCTTCACAATTCGGCGGCCCACCGGGGGTGGGGGCCGCGCGAATTGCTCGCGCTTCGGACGCGTGTGGCCACAGGACACCCCTCGTTGTTCATGTGGTGAATTCTGATTCACCACACTTGGGTGGCTGGAGCTTTTCGCCGATAGCTTCGCGATGTCGGCGTCGAGCGTGCTCGCGTACGGTCGGAGGGGGGTGGGCACCCTCTGCTTTGATCCTTGAGGTGCGTTGGTGCGCACCAACGCACCACTGGCCCGCGAACCGTCCCCCCTTCCCGTACGCCCGAGCCGTGCCCGTGCCCGACGCTTGAGAGACCACGAGGCTCCGTCCGCGCGGCCCGCCACTCAGGCTTTCCAGACAGCCCCTCAGGTGAGGGGCGGAGGGCCGAGGCGGCCGCGCGGGTCGCGCCGCCGGGCCCACTCGGCCATCGCGATCCCCGCCGCGACGGTGACGGGGAACGAGTGGTTGATGCCGTACATGGGGATGGCGACGACCTCGGCGCAAGCGTCGAGGATCTCGTCGGGCACCCCCTCGTCCTCGCTACCGAAGACGAGCACCGCCTCGTCGGCGAGGCGCGCCTCCCAGAGCGAGACGTTGGCGCGGTCGCGCTCGATGCCGACGAGCGGCCGACCGGCGGTCGCGCGCAAGAAGTCGGCGGCGGTGGCGCACTCGACGATCGTCTCGTACTTCTGCATCCCCATCGCGGCGCGCTCGTAGAACGGCTCGACGCCGACGAGGAAGATCTCGCGCACCAAGAACGAGTGCGCCGCCCGGATGATCGCCCCTACGTTGAACGGGTTCTTGGCGCGAATCACCGCGATGCTCATCGAGACGCGCAGCTTGCCGAGCTCGCCCCGGATTTCGTCGGTCGAGTACCCGAACGGGGGGATCTTCATTCGCGCGGCGTCGGCTACTCGGGCTGCACGGGGAGGCTGCCGTAGTCCGAGAACAAGGGGTAGATCGGGCCCTCTTTGACCGTCAGCTGGAGCGTCGTGCCGTCGGGGTGGCGGACGGTCATGGGCACCCCGTCGACCGGGATCGCGCCGAGCACGCTGCGCACGTCGTCGACCGACTGGGTCTCGATCGGCTTGCCCTCCAAGGTGAGCACCTCGTCGCCCTTTTGCAGGCCCGCGCGGCTCGCCGGGCTGGCGTCGACCAGCCGCGTGATGCGCACCCCACCGCGCCGGAGCTCGTACCAGAACCCGGCCCCCCAGACCGCCTTGGCGGGCTGGATGGCGATGGTCACGCCGCAGTCGCCCGAGAGGGTGAGGTCGGTCTCGCTGCCGAAGTGCTCGGGCTCGAGCCGCATCTCCTTTTTCCCCATGATGCCGTCGTTGAGAGGGTTCGAGTCCCACAGCTGGATCTCGACTCGATCCCCGACCTCGAACCGATGGTTGGCGCCGGGCGTGTTGTCCCACACCGGCTCGATGGTGTCGGACGCCGCCTTCGTCTTCATCAGCTCGGTGCCGTTGACCAGGACCCGGACGTACGGGTCCGGCAGGCTCCCGAAGACCTGATCCCAGGTCCGACCGTCGCGCGCGCGAGGCGGCACCTTACCTTTCACCACGCGAAAGAAATGCCGATCCTCCGGGGGCGGGGGGTCGTGCGTGCCGGTCGCGGGCGCCTTGTCGAACCGCGTCGAGAGCTCGGGGTACACGGCGGCACAGGACACCAGGCAAGCGGCCCCTGCGGCGGTGAGCACCAAACGGACGAGAGAGGACAGCCGGAGAGTGGACACGAGCCTCACAGTCTACCAAGTCCTGGCGGGACGACCGCGTTTCGCGCAAACTACCTTCAATGTCCAGGCTCGTCGGCTTCATCGGTAACCGCCCCGACCTTGGCGCGCGCGCTCTCGCGCTCGAGGAGCAGGCCTTCACCGTACGCGTGCCCGACGACCCCGCCGGCGCCACGCCCGCCGAGGGCCAAGAGCCGGGGAGCGTGAGCTGGGGCATCGGCTTCTACCAGGGCGGCGAGGTGCTGCTCAAGCGCCG
This sequence comes from uncultured Polyangiaceae bacterium, assembly GCA_938004815.1. Lineage (GTDB taxonomy): Bacteria > Myxococcota_A > Polyangia > Polyangiales > Polyangiaceae > Xiheicaenibacterium. The sequence goes on from CALKVR010001144.1 coordinate 11,379, forward strand.
GCCCTTCGACGAGCGCCGCGCGCTGAGCCTCGGCGAGATCATCCGCGACGTGAAGGCCGAAGTGCTCGTCGGCCACGTTCGCACCGCGACCATCGGCTCGCTCAGGACGGAGAACACGCACCCGTTTCGGTACCGGCAGTGGCTCTTCGCCCAGACCGGAACAGTGCCGTCATTCACGCAGCTTCGGTCACGCCTGATGGATTCGATCCCGCAGTTTCTCGCGCGCGACGTTCGGGGCGACACCGACGCCGAGATCGTGTTTCACCTGTTCTTGTCGTTCCTGCACGACGCGAGCGCGCTCGACCGCCCCGAGGTCGCTCCCGCGACGGCGCGCGACGCCATCCGCTCGACGATATCTCTCGTCGACGGGCTGTGCGCAGAAGAGGGTCAGGGCCCGTCGAAGCTCAACCTCGTGGTCGCCTGCAACGACTACGTCATCGGCGTCCGGTGCGCGGCGCGGATGGGCTACCAGGTCGTCGCGGGGCGCGCCGCGGCCGGTCGCGGCGC
>CALKVR010001145.1 GCA_938004815.1 uncultured Polyangiaceae bacterium
CCTGCTACAGTTTCCCCGATGCGGGCCGGGAGGCGCTTCACCGCCCAAGCCAGGTGCTGGGGCGCCCTTTTCGGCCTTGGGGCTGGCGCGCTCTCTCTGGTCGCGGCGTGCGGTGGCGACGACCCGCCGAGCGGGTTCACCACCGGGTCGGCGGCGAGCGGCCCAGGGAGCGGCGGCGCCGGGGGCGGGGTCGGGGTCGACCCCGAGCTCGGCGGTCCGTGCGTCGAGGACGCGCAGTGCGACGACGGCGTCGGCTGCACGTTCGACCGCTGCGACCTGGAGCTGCTCCGCTGCCGGTTCAAGCGTGACGACTCCGTCTGCGACAACGGCGTCTTCTGCGATGGCGCCGAGGTGTGCGATCAGAAGCTCGACTGCGGCGCCGGCGTGCCTCCGAGCTGCACCGACGACGACATCTGCACCATCGACGCATGCATCGAAGACGGGCAGTCGTGCACCCATGTTCCGCGCGATGCCGACGGTGACGGCGACCCCGACGCGCACTGCGGCGGCGGGGATTGCGAGGACGACGACCCGCTCGTCTCCAGCCTCGTCGACGAGGTCTGCGGGAACGGCGCCGACGACGACTGCGACGCTCAGGTCGACGAGGCCGGGTGCATCATGCCCGCGAACGACACCTGCGCCGACGCCCTCTTGATCACCGGGACGGGCAGCTACGCCATGAGCACGGCCGGCGCTGGCGCCGACTACCCGACCACCTGCACCCCCATGGGCACGGTGCGCGACGTCGTCGCCGAGATCCGCATCCCTGCGGGGCCGCCCATCGACGTGATCGCGCGGGCCTTCACGACGGGCGCCCCGGTCAGCGTCGCGCTCGCGGGGCAGTGCGGCAACGCGGGGACAGAGATCGCCTGCGGGCCGAACTTCGGCGCCGCGCTGGGCGGCCAGGTCTCGCGCATCCACGCGCGCAGCGTCGGCGGCGGCGCCACCGACGTGTCGCTCCCCCTCTACGTCACCACGGAGGGCGCGAGCCCCGTCGCGCTCGACGTGACCTACGCCCCCGCCACCACCGCGCCCACCAACGAGACCTGCGGCACGGCGGCGGATCTCACGCCCGGCACGCCGGTCGAGCTCGAGATCGTCGACGCCGTCGTCGATCTCGCCATGGCGTGCGCGCCTCCCATGGGCGAGCTCGTCTACCGCTTCACCCTCGCGGCCGACGCCGACGTCGACATCTACGCCCTCAGCCTCGATGGCGACGGCTACCCGGTGGTCTCGCTCCGCGACGCCGCCTGCGCGCTCGAGGCCGACGAGATCGCGTGTCACGGCGCGGCGACGGCCCACATCTACCGGAACGCGCTCCCCGCCGGCGACTACTACGTCGCCGTCTCCGCCACCGCGCCGACGGACATCAGCCTGAACGTCATCACGAGCGCGGCGACCCTGCCCGCGCCCGACGAAGACTGTTCGACCACGGTCGCGCTCACCCACGGGCAGACGGTCGACGTCAGTTTCACGGATCACCAGGACGACATTTCGCTCGGCTGCTTCGGCGCGGCGCCCGACGCCGCGTACACGCTCGATCTGACCGCCCCGAGCGACGTCCTGCTCCTCGAGCGGATCTCGCAGGGCGACAGCGGCGCGATCCACCTCGCGACGCCGGGCTGTCTGGACACCGATCTGGTGGCCTGCACCTTCGGCGGCAAGTCTCCGGTGCGGGCGCGCAAGCGGAACGTCGCGCCCGGCGACTACCGCGTCGTCGCCGAGACCGGGCTCGGGCTCCCGGCGCAGGTGACCGCGTTCGTGCGCGACTACGCGCCGGCCATCCTCGTTCCCTTCTCGGATGCGTGCGCCGGGGCGCAGGTGATCCCTCCCCAGGGAGGCTTTTTCCAGGGCAACACGAGCAACGTGAGCGCCGATTTCAGCGCCGGCTGCGACCAGGGCGGGGGGCCGCCCAACGGCGCCAAAGATCAGCTGCTCGTCCTGACGCTCGACGCTCCGAAGCGCGTCGTGTTCGACATGATGGGCTCGACGTACGACACCCTGCTCGACATTCGCCAGGGGCCGAGCTGCCCGGGCACCGAGGTGCCGCTCGGCTGCACGATCGCCATCGGCCAGGAAAAGAGCTTCCTCGATCTCCAGCTCGAGGCCGGCACCTACTACGTGCAGATCGACGGCGTGGGCACGGCGACGGGGGCGTGGATGCTCGACGTCCACGTGGCCGACCCATGAGACGCCGACCCATGAGGCGCCTCGCCGGCTCGGTGCTCGCCCTTGCGCTCGCGATCTCGGCTCCGCGCGTCGCGGTGGGCGCGCCGCCCGTCGACGTCCATGCAGAGACCGAGGCAGCCGAGAGCGAGCTCGAGCGCGCCCAGGCCGCGGCCGGCGAGGCACGCGTGAGCCTCGCGCGCGCGGCAGCGCAGCGCTTCGAGGCGATCGCGCGCGCGACGGGTGCGTGGCTGCCGGCGGCGCGCGCGTCCGATGCGCACCTCTTGGCGAGCAACGCCCCGCTCGCATCCGCCTGGTATTGGGTCGCGACCGACGTCGCCGACTACTCGGACGCGTACCTCGAATGGCAGCGGCGCGCCGTCGATGCATTGTTTGCGCGGCGCGAGGCCGTGAGCTTCCGCTTCAGCGAGCCGGCCAAGGTGCTGAAGGTCGACGGCTACGCGCTCCCGTACGACGCCATCGGTCGCGCCGTCGCGCTCGACCTCGGCGATCACCAGGTCTCCGCCGTCGCCGAGAGCGGCGCCACCTACGACGGGCGAATCCCGATCACCGCGGGCGGGCTCGGCAAGGCATCGGTCTTTCCGATCACGTTCGGAGAGCGCGCCGCGAGCGAGGGCAACCCCGACGGCAACCCCAAGTATCCGCGGCGGCCCGGAGAAGACGGCATCAGCGCGCTCCAGATCGTCACCATCGTCGCCACCACGACCCTCGCGACCGGCATCGCCATCGGGGGTGGCTACCTCCTCTTGGGCGGCGACAACCCGCGCGGCATCGACACCCCGCAAGGCGCGGCGATCATCACGACCGAGGTCGTCCTCATCGGCGCCGGCGTCACGATCGCGATCCTCAGCGATTAGGTGGCTGGTGTTTTCGCCGATAGCTTCGCGATCTCGGCGTCGAGCGTGCTCGCGTACGGTCGTAC
>CALKVR010001146.1 GCA_938004815.1 uncultured Polyangiaceae bacterium
GGGTCACGCTGTATGGCCCCGCGGGATAGCGTGCGGCATCGGCGTCCGGGTCTTGTCCCTGGCCCGGAGGGAACGGCCTGACCTCGACGTCTTGGCAAGCGGCGAGCCCGAGGAAAAGCACCGCCAGCGTCTCGAGACCGATCTTTCCATGAAGGCTCCGCGGCGACATGCGACGGTCTCTCAGTGCCCGCCGTGCGCTCCGCCCTTCTTCGCGGCCTCCGCGCAAACTTGGAGGCAGCGATGATGCTCTTTCTCGCAGACCGCCTTGTCGCCCTTGTGTCCGATCTCGTGGCACTTCCCCGTTTCGCCGGGTCCGTGACCGACATCATGGCAAGCCTTCGCGATCTCCTCGCAGGATGGCGCTGCACCCGTATGGGATTCACCTTGGGCCTGCCCGTCTGTCCCACCGGCGGTGCCCTGCGCAGCCGCGCCGCCTCCAACACTCTCGGCCGCGCCGGTGCTGGTCTCGGCCGGGGCGCTGCTAGGCTCAGGCTCCGCCACCTGTGACGTCGAAGAGCTGCACGCGGCAACCGCTACGGTCGAAGTGACGATGATCCAACCCTTCACGATCTCTGCTCTCATGACCCTGGCGCTACCACCGCGTTCGAGGTTTGCCAATGTGACCGCTTGCGTCACTCGCACGGTACCCGGGTCGTGCCGAATCAGGGCAGGGCCACCGTCGTCGTCGCTTCGGTCACCACGTAATCACGAGCGTCCCACCCTCGCTCGATCGACAGGTCCAATGGGTGCGGCCGGTAGAGCAGCGTCGCCTTCACGGTGGCTTCGGTGCAGCCGGGGGTGAACACGAATGTGTGCGCCGCGGTTTGTTGGCCCAGGGGCGGGATTCGGTTGTCGCGGGCGATGTCCACTGCGCGGTGATGGGGCACACGCCTTTGTCCCGAGGGATCGAGGAGGATCTTGGCGAACGAGAGACCGCTCGCGCCTGCGAGAGCGCGCGAAGCCTCGCCGTCGACGAACGACGGCGACTCCGAGTCGGCGAGGACGATGCGGTCCCCGGCCTGCACCGCAAGCGGCGTGTCGACGAGGATGTCGTCTCCAGCAGCAGAGAGCACGAGCGCCCTTCCGGCCGGAGCCTCGAGCGGGAGGCCCTTTTCATCGGCCGTCAGCATCGGATCTGCGAAGAACCCCACCCCCTCATAGTCGAGGAAGGTGCCCGTCGGGCGGGCGACACGTACCACCTGACCTGCGGACGCGACCGCCGCCCCGCTCGCCCATGTGATTGTCGTGCCGGCGACCGCGGCGTCGGCGCCGATCACGCCCCGAGCGCGCTCACCCCCGGCGTCGTCGATGGTGGGCCCCGAGGTCGCCGCGAGCGGCACCCCACAAGCGTCGGCTTGGACAACAAGAATGAGCACGCGCATCGGCTCGCCGGTTGGAAGCGCATGACCGCAACCGACGTTCTCAGCGGTCACCGTCACTTCGACGGCGCCGCCCATGACGCCCGCCACCAGATCGAGCGTGGCGGAGGTGGAGAGCAGCCGCGGCAAGCCGTCGACGATCATCAGCGGGCCACGGAACGAGTGAGAACGGATCCGATCAGGGTCGCGCTCGAAGCCCCCCGCGATCCCGCTGAACTCGGGACTCGAGACGTCGACCGCATTGAAGAGGTCGTTCTTGGGCGGCATGTGGCAGCCTTGACACGGCGTCGATGTGAAGGGGCCCTCGAGCCACTCGTCGTACGTGGCGTGCGTGGGTAGGCCGTCTGGCCAGCGGGCCGGATCGAGCGACGCGCCGGGGACGAGCGCTGCTTGTTTCTGCGTGTGGCACCCCGCGCAGAACTCCGCCGTCGAAAACTTGGGCTGGTAGCTGCCGCCCATGAACGGGTTCGGCACGTCCGGGTAGGGCCCGAACATCACCTGACGGATCTCCCCTTGAACGGGATCGCCGATTTTTTCGTACGGGCGCTGCATGACGAGGCGTCCGCCGGCCCCCGGCGGCGCGGCGAGGTCGATGTCGCGCACCTTGTGGCAAGACTCGCAGTGGTTCCCGAATTCGTAACCAAGCCCCTCTGCGTCTAGCAGATCGCGACCGCCTAGCACGCCATCCATCCCGAGCGCGTGACAGTCCGCACACGATCCGAACTCCGTAGGTTGCTGGCCGCCCGGCAACGCCGGGTCGTCGCACGCGAGCCCGGTGGCACCCCCACACCCGTTGAGATCGGGCAGAACCCCGAACCCGACGTAGCAGCGCGGCGCCGTGTCGGCCGGCGATCCAGGCACCCGGCCGATGCGCCATACGCCCCCGGCCGAGGAACACGCGCTTGCCGATCCGATCGCCGATGCCACGCCCGCGTAGAGATCCTGCACCCTCGGATCCCTCGTCGCGCGCGCATGGGCCGAAGCGTTGAACTCGGCCGCGAAGGTGGTGTGGCAGTGGCCACAGAACGCGGTCGACGTATCGATGGCCGGGTCGCCCACGCCCGGGGGGCCCCAGGCGTACCCTTCGTTGTCCGGTGGGCGAACCTCGTAGAGCGTGAGGGTGACGGGGCCGTCAGGAAGTTGCTCGAACTCTACACCGGCGGTGCGGTATCCGGTCTTCGCGGCCACGATCACGGGCGGTCCCGCGACTTGGTCGGTCAGCGTCCAAGTGAAGGTGCCATCAGCCCCGGTGAGCGTCGTTCGGTCGCCGCCGCCCTGCATGACGATCGCTTGGTCGACAGGATTTTCGAGTTGGTCGACCACGATTCCGACGACGTCGAAGACCGGCGGGAGGACCCCGGTCGAGGAGGAGCTAGGGGCGGAGCTCGACG
>CALKVR010001147.1 GCA_938004815.1 uncultured Polyangiaceae bacterium
TCCCCTCGGCGACCACGTCCATGCCGAGGCTGTGGGCGAGCGAGACGATGGTGAAGATGAGCGTGCCCCGTGACGACGACTTGGGCGCCTCGAGGTGCGCCGGCACGGCGGGCTTGCGCGCGCCCGTCATCGATGGTGCGCGCTCGCTCTGCGGCGTCTCCTCCATCTCGTCGCGCGAGGGGCGTGACCTCGATGATTTGCGGGGCGACTTGAGCGACTCGACCGGCATGGTGGGCGCGCCGACGCCCTGGCCGCCGCCGTTCGTATCCAGGTCGAGCCTGGGGCGGCTCTCGCGTGGAGACGAGCCGCGTGAGGCCAAGGTGTCGGCGGCGTCGAGGCCGGCCGCGTCGCGGAGCGCGGCCCAGAACGCGCCCAGATCGGGGTAGCGATTCTTGGCGTCGACCTCGAGCGCCTTCGACAGGACGCGCTCCACCGCGTCGGACGCCGAGACGCCGCGCGCCTTGAGGGTGGGCCGCAGATCGCGATCGGCAGAGGCGATGTAGAGCTGCGTCGGGTCGTCGCCCTCGAGCGCCTTGCGGCCGCTCACGCACTCGACGAGCACGAGCGCCAGCGCGAACACGTCGGTCCAGGGGCCCGTGGCTCCGCGCTGCTTGTTGAACTGCTCGGGCGCGCCGTACCGCGGCGTGAACGCGGCTGGCGTCATGTTGGTGGACTCGAGCGCGGTCGTGTAGCCGCGGTGATCGGAGAGCACCTTGGCGATGCCGAAGTCGAGCACCTTGGCCGTGCGCACGCCGCCGACCTCGGTGAGGAAGATGTTGGCCGGCTTGACGTCACGGTGCGCGACCTTTTGTGCGTGCGCAACCGCGAGGGCGCGGGCGACCGGATCGAGGAGCTGGACGGCGTCGATGAGGTCCATGCCCTTGTCGCCCGCTTCGAGGCGCGCCTTGAGGAACTCGCCGAGCGTCTCGCCCTCGAGCCACTCGAGGATGAGATACGGCACCCACGAGCCGCTGGCGGTCGTCATCGCGCCCACGTCGAGCGCCTGCACGATGCCGCTCGTGGCCTTGGAGAGGCGGTGCAAGAGGCGCCCCTCTTCTTGCAGCTTCTCGAGGAGCTCGGAGCGCGCTTGCTCGTCGAGCTCGCCCGGGATCTTCAAACACTTGATCGCGATGAGCTCGCCGAAGCCCTTGTGCACCCCGCGGTACACGACCCCGAAGCCTCCGTCCCCGACGACCGACGCGACGCGGTACTTCGCATCGATCGTGACGCCGCAGAGGTCGAACGGATCCCGGGTGTCCAAGGGTCTCGTCTTACCGCGCGCCGACCCCGGGGCAAAGTCCCGGGTGCCGGGCCGGGTGGATGGCCGTTTGCTGACGGCGCGCGCCTTTGGTAACGCGCCTCGGGTGACCGCGCTTCCTCCTCCTGGGCTTCCGGCTCCCGGCTCGCGCTTCGACGCGGCGTTTCTCGACGACCTGCCGTACTCGCCCGACGTCCTCTTCTTCGATCGGATCCTCGAGATCGATCCCGACCGAAGCATGGTCCGGTGCAGCATGCCGACCGACGTACCTCTCCCGCTGACGTCGTCGCAGCGAGCGCACCCCGTGCGGCACCCGAGCCACGTCGCGGGGGCGGTCATGGTCCACGCGACGGGCATGATCGGCTTCGTGCACGCGTACTACCTGCTCGGCGTGCGCCACGCCGAGGGGTGGATCGGCTACGGCACGCATATCCACCGGGTGGTGTTTCGCAAGCTGGTCACGCCGGGCAGCCCGATCGAGGCGACCTGCGTCGCGACCAAGAAGCGCATCGGCAAGACGCGGCACTTTCTACGCTACTCGTTCGAGTTTCGGCACGAGGGCGCGATCTGCTACGAGGGCGATCAATCGGCGATCTGGATCAACGTCGAGGCCGAGGGCGGGGCCGCGGGGCTCGACCCGGCTGCGTCCGTGTAACAAGCTCACGAGAGCGAGATGGAGAGACCGTGACCTCGGACCCCCACCACGACCACGCGATCGATTGCGTCCAGGCCGGTGTGCTCGTGCGGCCGCTCGAGCTCGGCACCGCCGTCGTCACCGGCAAGGATCGGCAAGGCTGGCTCAACGGGATGGTGACCTGCGAGCTCGCTTCGAAGAAGCCGGGCGACGCAGCGTTCGGCCTCCTCGTGACGAAGGCGGGCAAGATCCAGAGCGAGCTTTACGTGCTCGCGGCCGACGACGAGCTCTGGCTCGGCTGCTACGCCGATCGCACGCCAGCCGTGATCGAAGAGCTCGATCGTCACTTGATCATGGAGGACGCGGAGATCGCGCGCGTGGAGCCCGCGCCGACCTGGATGCTGGCGCTGGGCGCAGGGGCGCCGGCGGCGCGTGACGCGGCGCGCGGCGCGGGGGGGCGAGCCGGTCTCATCACCCGGGGCGGCGTCCCTGCTCTCGTGGTCGCGGCGCCCGCCGGCGCCGAGCAAGCGGTGCGCGACGCCGTGCTCGCCGCGGTGTCGCCGTCGGCGATCGCGACCGAGGGGGCATGGGATCGTGCGCGTGTCGAGCACGGGATCACCGCGTTCGGCGTCGACTTCGACGACACGAACTACCCGCAAGAGGCGAGCCTCGAGCGCGACGCGGTCTCGTTCGAGAAGGGCTGCTACCTCGGGCAAGAGGCGGTGTTCATGCTCGAGAAGCGGGGCCACGTGAAAAAGCGCATCGTGCAGCTCCACGTCGACGGCGCGGTCGAGACCGGCGACCCCATCACGCTGCCCGACGGCGCCGAGGTCGGGCGCATCACGAGCCGGGCCGTGCGGCCTGCCGGCGGCAGGCTC
>CALKVR010001148.1 GCA_938004815.1 uncultured Polyangiaceae bacterium
GGAGCCGCGTGCTCTTTCCCGACACGGTCGCCGCGCGCGAGGGGCTCGCGCTCCGGTTCGAGAGCCACTCCCCGAAGCCGCTCCCCCCGAAACCCATCAACCGTTTGGCGTCGGTCGAGTAGAAGAACCCCTCAAGTTCGATCTATAAAGGACGGTCCATGAGTGGGTGCTCCGCGCGCCCTCGGAGGTCCGGCCTTTCATGTCCCTCATCGCAACGCTCTCATCGCGGCTCGTACGCATCTCGGGGGTCCTGGTGGCCGGCGCCGCGCTCGCCGGCTGCCCTGGCAAGCAGATCCTCACCGATACGCCCAAGGTCGAGGACGCCGACAGCCAGCAGGCGACCTGCAAGGTCGCCAAGGACCCACTGAACCCGCTCATCGTCGAGTGGCCGGGCACGAGCAAGGTCGAGTTCGACTCGGCCAGCCAACGGGGGGTCGTGTTCGTGAGCTACGTGGGCTGCAACCTCAAGGTGCTGAGCTCGTGTCGGGCGACGTCGGACGACGTCGGCTACGAGATGACGAGCGTCACGCCGGCCCGCGACAAGCTCCAGATGGCCGACCAGAGCGAGCTCTACGCGCGCCTGCCGCTCGGCGCGGCGTCGCTGAAGGGTGAGCTCGGCCTCGGCTCGAGGCTCGAGCTCGACTACATCGCCGTGGGTCAGCGCATCGCCAAGCAGGCGCCGAAGCGGTTCGACGGCGACTGCGAGGGCGCGACCCACTTCGTGCGCACGATCACCGTCGGCGCCTACAGCCTCGACGTGCGCGCGCAGGGCCGGGCGGGCGCGAGCGCCGAGATCGGAAACGCGGGCGGCGGCGTCTTGCGTGAGGAGTCGAAGCGCAACATCCGCGGCTCGGGCAACGTCGAGATCTGCGCGACCGACCCCGGCGCGCGCGAGTGCGGGGCCGTCCTGCAGCTCGGTCTGGCGCCGCTCCAGCGCGGCGACGGCGGCAAGATCTTGAACAGCGCCGGGTTCGCGAGCGGCATCGGGCCGCTCGGTGCGGTCGTGGTGCCCGAGCTCGGCGACCTCAACCTGGGCAACGCCTCGTTTCGAAGCGTCGACAGCGCCTACCTGCGCATCGTCGACGACGCGATGCGCGCAGAAAAGGAGGCGGGCTCGAGCACCGACGTGAAGATCAAGAAGTGGGAGCAGGTACGTGACTCGCGCCCCGAGGGCGAGTTCCGGCGCGACGCCGAGAACCGCATCGTCAAATGGCAAGAGGTGCTCGAGGCCGAGCGCCGGCGCCGCGAGAAGCTCGACCTCTTGCGGCAGCGCTACACCGACGACAAACGCAAGCTCGACGACCTCTTGGCGATCCAATCCGAGTCGCTCGCCTCGCCCGACCAGAAGCAGGCTTGGCGAAACGAGTTCGAGATCGCCTACAAGCCCTACGACAAGGAGCTCGGCGAGCTGGGGCTGACGTCGTCGAGCACCGCGAACACCACCCCGGTCGTGTCGACGCCATACTCGTCGTCGTCGTCGTCGGACACGTCGAGCGGCGGCAGCGACGTGACCGAGGCTCCCAAGATCGGCGAAGAGATCTTCGTCATCAAGGCGGACTTCGGCATGCGCGCCCAGGGGTTCAGCATCGATGACAGCTCGGACACGTTCACGAACGCGAACGCCGGCGACAAGGAGGCGAAGCTCGACTACTCGCTCTCCGGCTTTTACACCGGCGGCCAGGCGGCGGTGAACTTCGACAGCGAGAACGACTTCAACGGGGGCGTGCTCGTCTACGGTCGCTACTACGTGCAGGCCGCGTTCCCGCAGGAGCTCACCAATAGCGAGGACGCCACCGGCGCGTTCGAGATCGGCGGCGGGTTTCGCGTCAACGGCCCGCTCGACGATCGGGTCGCGATGAACCTGGGCATCCAGGGCGGCGCCGTGAAGTTTCTGAACCCGTTCGAGGGCCAGGCCCGCTGCGAGGTCCAGGGCGGCGTCGACATCGACGGCAACCCGATCGAGGGAGAGGCGGTGCTCTACGACGCCGATCCGATCGGCGGCAACGTCGACCTGTTCCTCGGGTTCGACTTCTACCCCCTGAGCTTCCTGTCGCTCGGGATCACGGGCCTCGTCGGGTGGGGCCACGTCGACGCGCAGCTCTGCCAGCCGAACCAGGCGGCGGGCAGCGGAACGTCACCGATCCTCGAGGCGTTCGGCGAGTCGTTCAGCGCCTCGGGCGCGGCGACCCTGGGCTTTCACTTCTGAGCGGGCGAACGCAGCGGCTCAGAACTCGACGCCGAGGACGGCGTTGACGACGCCGCCGACCGAGGTCTCACCTCGGTTGGTGAGCTCGGCGTTGGCAATGTCGAGCCGGCCGTCGGCCAGCTCGTCGTCGGCCTCGTCGGCGATGCTGACGCTCAGGGCGGCCGCGTTGAGGCCGCCGCGCGCGCCGAACATGAAGACGCCCGTGCGGAACATGAGGCCCGCGAGCAGATCGAACGTTCCGCCTTTGGCGGTAACCGAGTACCCGTCGTCGGAGCTGTCGTTGCCGTTGAAGTCGACCGGGACGTTGCACTCGCCGCTCTCGAGCATGTCGCCTTCGGTGACGTACAGCCCGTAGCCGCCGCCGGCCGCGATTTCCATTCCGACGAAATCGGTGAACGGCAGTGACCACCGAAGCAGGCCGCCGAACGCGAGCGCCGAATCGCCAGACGTGCAAGGGTTGAGCGCCGTGTACGATTTGATCGTGGCCATCAGGCCGAACCCGGCGCCGAGGTTGGTGAAGCCCACGTTGAGCCCGGCCGCGATGCTGTCACCGCCGATCGCGTAGACCGACTCGGTCGCCTCGCCCGCGCCGTCGTACTGCGTCGCGATCAAGCCGCCCCAGGTGGCGTACCCGACCTCGGCCTCGATGGCGAACGGCGTGCCCATCGCCCAGTCCTTCTTGTTTTCGGGGGTGGCGCCTGGGGTGTCGTTCGCCGAAGAGCCGCCGCTCGAGCCCGATGACGACGAGCCGGTGCTCGACCGGAGGCCGAGCTCTTCGAGGTCTTTTTGGTGAGGGATGTAGGCGAGCTCGAACTCTTTGCGCCACGCGGACTTTTGCGCGGGCGTGGCGAGGGTCTCGGACTGGATCTCGAGCAGCTCGTCGAGCTTGCGCTTGTCGTCGAGGTACGTCTCGCGGAGCTTCTGCATCGCCTCGCGGCGGCGCTCCTCGGCCTCGGCGACACGCTCCCACTCGTCGACGCGCTTGCCGGCCTCGTCGGCGAAGTCGCCGTCCTGCTTGTAGTCGCGCACCCGCTCCCAGGCCCGCACCTTTTCGGTGGCGGGCACGGGCTTTTGCTTCTCGATCGTCATCGCCGAGTCGACGAGCTTGAGGTAGCCGCTGTCGACGTTGCGGAAGCTGGCCGAGGACGTGTTGAGGTTGTCGAGGTTGGGGATGTAGACGTTGCCGGTGGGGCCGAGGCCCGCGCCGAACCCGGCGCTGTTGAGGATCTTTTCGCCCTCGCGCTGCAGCGGGGCGAGCCCGAGCTGCAGGACGGCGCCGCACTCTTTGCCCGACGGGTCGCTGTTGCAGGCGTCGACGTCACCCGAGCCGCGCAGGTTGCGCCGGCTCTCTTCGCGCCCTGCACCGGCGCCCGCGTTGCCGACGTCGACGCTCGCGCTCGCCTTGCCCTTGGCCATCACGTCGAGGCTGTAAGCGCCGACCGTGATCGTGCGGATGAAGTGGGTGGCCCCCTCGCACTCGCCGTCGAGGCCGGCGGGGGCGCTGGCGGCGACGCGCTGGCCGACCGCGATGTAGTCGAGCTCGAGGCTCGAGCCCATGCCGAGCTCGCCCTTCAGCGAAGCGGCGCCGAGGGGCAGGCGAGCGTAGAGCTCGCTCTGGTCGGACATCTGGAGCTTGTCACGGG
>CALKVR010001149.1 GCA_938004815.1 uncultured Polyangiaceae bacterium
GCGCGGTCCGCGCGTCGACGTCGCCGACGATCTCGGCCGCGTGCGCGACGTTGGCGAGGATGCCGACGAGGAGGTTGTTGAAGTCGTGGGCGACCGAGCTCGCCATCTTGGCCAGGCTCTCGAGCCGGCGTGTCTCGAGGAACTCGGACTCGAGCTTGGCCTTGGCTTGGCGCTCGGTGAGGTCGAACACCTGCGCCGCGATCACCTCGGCGCCGTCGGCCATGACCACCGTCGAGAGCACCTCGACCGGTACCATGGCGCCCCCGGGCCGGTAGTGGACGGTCTCGAAGGTGATGGAGCGCTCGCGGCGGAGGCGCTCCCAGAACCTCTCGCAGCCGTCCGGGCTCGCGGTGGGGTCGACGTCGAGCACGGTGATGCGAGCGAGCTCGGCGCGCGAGCGGCCGAAGTGCTCGCAGGCCGCGTCGTTGACGAACGCGAACCGGAACGCCTCGTCGGGGTGGATGACGTACATCGGCACCCGCGCTTGCTCGACGAGCTCGCGAAAGAACGACAGAGGCGGGTCACGAGGCGGGGGTGCGCTCATCGGGCGCCCGGCGCCGGAGTCGGGCCGGGTTAGTAGAGGATGCCCAGATACAAGCGAAGCGTCTGCGGAATATCGAGATTTCGGTCCTCGGGCCTTCCGATGCGTGACTTTTCGCCGGGCAGGTACCCGAGGCCGGGGAGCGGAAAGAGCACGCCGTACTGAAGCTTGGCGAAGAACCCGGTCATCTTCTCGTCGTCGACGCTGAAGGTGCCGCCCTGGGCCTGGTAGTAGAGGCTGCCGTCGATCTCGAAGCCGAGGTCCTCTTTGTTGCCGGGGGTCTGCACGACCTCGGCGGCACGGCTCCACACGAACGCGGCGCCGCCGCCGAAGCGTTGCCCGTTCGGGTCGCGAATGAAGTCGTAGTCGACGCTCGGCCGGAAGTAATACGCCGCCTGCACGCGCTGCAGAATATTGCGCCAGAGGATGAGATCGATCCGGTAGTCGGGGTGGAACCGGAACGTCGAGAACGTGCGGTCACGGGTGAGCTGCGCGTCGAGCCCGGCGAGCGGAGACCGGGCCGGATCGAGGCCGCCGAACCCGTTGATCCCCTCGACGTCGTCGTCGCCGGTCGCGAAGCCCGTGCCGAAGCCGAGGCGCAGGCGATCCTCGACGGTGCGCCAGTCGGTCTGGATCGCGAAGCCGAACTGACGGATGTCCCAACCGTCGTCGTCCGGGTCGTCGCTCCCGGGGTTCGTGTAGTTGTTCCCGCCCTGGATGTCGGTGTTCTCGATGCCGCCCCACACCATGGCCGCCTCGAGCTCGACGCGGAGCGTGCTCCAGAGCAGCTGCCCCCAGAGGTTCGGCGTGACCGTCTCGAGGCCCCGCCGCACGATGAGCGGGCTGACGTCACGGGGGCTCTGACCAAGCGAGGCGCGAGAGTCGAAGCCCTGCTTGCGGTAGACGCCGTAGAAGCCGCCGTTCATGACGACCTCGCCGCGCGAGAGCGCGAGGCGGGCGCGGTCGGGGTTGACCTGCCGGTAGATGCGGATGCCCCACTGATCGAGGTCGTCACCCTGCATCAGATCGTAACGCTGGCCCTGCTGTGCGCCCTGGCCACCGTCGGCGGCCACGCACCTCGCGTCGGAGACGCCGTCGCCGTCCTCGTCGACGTCGAGCGCCGAGGGATCGCAGGCGAGGAAGGCGGCGTTGGTGGCGCCCTCGTTTCCGAAGTCCCACATGATCGACCCGTAGAGGTCGAACTGGGGCAAGCCCGCGGTGAACATCAGGCGATCGACGGTGGTGCCGTAGTCGTCGTCGAGGCCGTCGCCGGCGTTCTCGACCATGCCGAGACCCCAGTGGCTTGTCTGGCGACCGAAGCGGATCGTGCCGATCGGCGACTTGTACTCGCCGTACGCGCGCTTCACGACGATCGAGTCGAGGACGCTGTTC
>CALKVR010001150.1 GCA_938004815.1 uncultured Polyangiaceae bacterium
CTTGGGGTGATCGGCGGGGACGCTGTCCACGACCGGCAGCTCCATCGGATCGAAGAACCGCGTCTCGGCGCCCATCTCGCCGATGATCCGCGCCGCCTCTTCGGCGAGCAGCCGACTGTACGAGCGACTTCGTAGCGAGCCATAGAGAAAGAGGATGCGCGGCGGGTGGGTCGCCTTCACGGGCGGAGAGCGGAGCTCGATCATGAGAGGTCTTCGGGCCGGCGGTCGACGACGCGGTCGGCAACCTCGGGGAGGGCGGGGACCAGCCACCGAAACAGAGCGGTGGCCGCGGCGGCGCCGGCGAGCTGCGCCGCGATGAAACCGGGCGCGTCCGCAGGACGGATGCCCGAGAACGTGTTCGTCGCCGCGCGCGCCAGCGTCACGGCCGGGTTGGCAAAGGATGTGGAGGCGGTAAACCAGTAGGCGGCGGTGATGTAAGCGCCGACGGCGTACGGCACGGCGGTGCTCCGCCGGCGCACGACGCCCCAGCTGACGGCGAGGAGGCCGAACGTCGCCACGAGCTCGCTGAAGAGCTGCGCACCGCCCGCCCGCACGCGCTCGGACGCTTGGACGATCGGCAGCTCGAACATCGCGTGCGCCGCCGCGACGCCCGCGAGGGCGCCGGCGACCTGCGCGGCCAGGTAGCCGGCGGCGAGCTTCCAGGCGAGGCCGCCCATCGCGGCGTCCGAGAGCGTCACGGCGGGGTTGAAGTGCGCGCCCGAGATGGGACCGAACGTCAGGATGAGGGCGACGAGGGCCGCGCCCGTCGCGAGGGTGTTGGCGAGGAGGGCGATGGCGACGTTCCCGCCGGCGAGCCGCTCGGCCATGATGCCGGAGCCAACGACGGTCGCGAGGAGCAGCGCCGTCCCGAGCGCCTCGGCGACCAGCTTGCGCGCGACGCTCACCGGCAGGGCCCCGCGCCCTTTTCTGCGATCACCCGCTCGATGTCGGCTCTCAGCGCCGCCTCGGCGCCGAACGTCTTGGCGAGCGTCGCGAGCAGCTTGCGGCGCGGCGCGTCCGCGGGCGACGCGAGGCGGTAGTAGACCCACGTCCCCTGCTTGCGGCCGCGCACGATCCCGGCGGTCTTCAAGATCGACAGGTGGCGCGAGGCGTTCGGCTGCGAGAGCGAGAGAGCGCTCTCGATGTGGCACGAGCAGAGCTCTCCGTGGGTGAGGAGCGCTACGATGCGGAGCCGGGTCTCGTCTCCGAGGGCGCGGCAAAACTGGGTGAGCGACTCGACGTCGAGCGAGGCGGCGTGCGACTCCATCGATACATCAGCATATCGTGATGTACGAATCTGTCCACGGCGTCGTCGAGATCGGTGGCGACCTCGAAGCGCACGTCGCCCGCAGCGACACCCCCCGTCCAAGTCTTCATCGGCGTAGTATCCTCGCTTCTCAAGGAGCCGTGAGCAGCGACCTCACCACCCAGATCGACGTCGGCACGTCGGCAGGCTCGGCCCGTGGCGACGAGCGCGCCTACGTGATGGTCCGCAACACGCACGGGGCGCGGGTGCACGTCGTGGAGCCGGGCGAGCCCCTCACCCTCGGGCGCGGCGACGACGCCGACATCTTGGTCGACGACACGCGCGCCTCCCGGCGTCACGCCGAGCTCGAGCTCGACGGCGGGCGCCTCGTGGTGCGCGATCTCGGCAGCCGCAACGGCACCAAGGTCGGCGCGGCCGTCCTCAAGAACGAACAGCGCGCGCTGGCGCGGGGCGACGAGATCGTGATCGGCCCGACCCACGTCACCGTCGTCGCCTTGCCCCCGCAGGTGGCGACGGACGTCGACGACGGCGAGATGGTCGTCGCGAACGCGCGAATGAAGGAGCTCCGCGCCCTCGCCGACCGGCTCGCGGCGGTGCCGACGCCCGTCTTGATCGTCGGCGAGACCGGGGCCGGCAAAGAGATCTTCGCCGAGCTGCTCCACCGGAGCGGGCCTCGTGCCGCGGGGCCGCTCGTGCGGCTCAACTGCGCCGCCGTGCCCGAGAACCTCCTCGAGAGCGAGCTCTTCGGGCACGAGCGCGGCGCTTTCACCGGGGCCACCGAGCGCAAGCGCGGCTTCCTCGAGCTCGCCCACGGGGGCACCCTGTTCCTGGACGAGGTCGGCGATCTGCCGCTCGGCATGCAGGCCAAGGTGCTGCGCGCGCTCGAGACGCAGCGCATCCAGCGCGTCGGCGGCCGCGACGAGGTCGCGGTCGACGTGCGCTTCGTGTGCGCGACGCACCGCGATCTCGACGCGATGGTGCAATCGGGCGCGTTCCGGCGCGACCTCTACTTTCGCATCGCCGGCTTCGTCCTCGAGGTCCCCCCGCTCCGCACGCGTCGCGACGAGGTCGCGCTGCTCGCCGAGCGGTTCCTCGGGCGCTTCTCGAAGAAGGTCGGCCAGCCCGCGCCCGCGATCGGCGACGCGGCCCGCGCCGCGCTCGAGTCGCACGGCTGGCCCGGCAACGTGCGCGAGCTCAAGAACGCGATCGAGCACGCGGTGATCCTGGCCGGCGCGGGCACCATCACCCCCGAGCACCTGCCGCGCACCGTGATCGAGGGCGCCTCGAGCGGCGGCTCCTCGATGCGCGAGCACGTCGACTCCGCCGAGCGCCAGGCGATCGAGCGCGCGCTCCAGGCCGCGGGCGGCAACCGCGCGCGCGCCGCGGAGATCCTCGGCGTCTCCAAGCGCACGCTCCAGTATCGGCTCCGC
>CALKVR010001151.1 GCA_938004815.1 uncultured Polyangiaceae bacterium
GCGTAGGATCTCGACCTGCTTGGCCTTGCCGTCCGCGACCTCACGCGCGATCGCGGTGATGCCGAAGCGATCGATGGCCGTGCCCGGCGTCACGTCGCCCTCGAAGAGGGCGCGGAGCTCGGTCTCGTGCGACTCGGCGGGCACGTCGATGCCGAGGTAGGCCGAAAGATCGCCGAGCGGCAGCGCGCCCGTCGCGAGGAGCCGGCCCTCACCGATCTCCTGGATGGGCGCGGTCTCGGCGTCGTCGTGCTCGTCACGGATGTCGCCGACGATCTCTTCGATGATGTCCTCGAGCGTCACGATGCCGCTCGTGCCGCCGAACTCGTCGACGACCACGGCGAGGTGCTGGCGTTTGTGCCGCATCTCTTTCAAGAGGCCGACGAGCTTCTGCTGCTCGTGCACGAAGATGATGTCGCGCCGGACGATATCGTCGAGGACCGTGACCGGCTCGTCGGCGTCGGCGGCGCCCGGCTCGTTCAGCTTGAAGACGTCTTTGGCGCAGAGCAGCCCGATCACGTTGTCGAGCTGGCCCTCGTAGACGGGGTAGCGCGAGTGCCCGCTCTCGGAGACCATCTTGCGCACGAGATCGAGCGGCGTCGTGATCTCGAGGGCCTCGACCCGGGTGCGCGGGATCATCGCGTCGCGCGCGCGGAGATCCTCGAACTCGAGCACGTTGCGGATCATCTCGGCCGGCTCGGCGCCGACGATGCCGCTCCGCTCGACCTCGTCGACGAGGTACTCGACCTCGGCGCTCGCGACCTCGGGCGCGGTCGTGGGCGGCTCGGCGAGGCGGTTGGACAAGGCCGCCGTGAGGCGAGCGAGCGGCATCGCGAGCGGCCAGAGGAGCAGCTCGAACGGGCGGAGGAGGGTCGCCGCCCGGGGGCCCCAGGTGTCGGCCCGCTCGCGTGCCACCGCCACCGAGACGTCGGTGAGGGGCGCGAACAGGGCGACGGTCGCCACGACGGCGACGATGACGCCCGTCCAGCCCGGGACGATGGGGGCCACGAGGTCGGCCATGACGACCGCGGCGAGGGAGGCGCAGACGACGCGGCCGACGGTGTAGGTCGAGTGCAGCTTCGCTGGAGCCCGCTGGTAGCGCTCGAGCGCCGGGCGGTGCTTCAGCTCTTCTTGTTCGAGGAGCGCCGAGACGCGCGCGCTCGAAAGGCTCCCGAGAGCGGCGTCGGTGGAGACGAACGCGGCCCCGAGGACTGCTGATGCGACGACGAGGAGCAGGCCTGGGAGTGGTACCGGCATGAGGAGGTGTGGTTTCGTGAGGGTAACCGGTGACGCCCGATCAGGCAACGCGCCCCGAAAACCCGCGCAAGACCCTGAGCGCGCCCACCTCGGTCGCGGCGATTGCCAGCAGATCACCCGTCTCGCTCGAGAGGAGAGCGAGCGGGCCGGCCGGAGCGTCGGATGGGGCGGGGATGGCTCGCCCGCACCGGACGTGCACCTCGGCGTCCCGATCGACACGAACGACGGGCAGCGCGCGGGCCGCGGCGTCCGCGACCGGCAGGATGGCTTCGGGCCCGACCCGCTCGAGCGCGACCGCGTCGCGGAGCTCGAACGCCCCGCTCGTCGTGCGGCGAAGCGCGGCGAGGTGGGCGGGAACGTCGAGGGCGCGGCCGAGGTCGCGGGCGAACGATCGAACGTAGTAGCCCTTGTCGACCGATAGCTCGATCTCCAAGGCGGCCTGCGGCTCGCTGCGCGCGCCGAGCACACGCGCGCCGAGGACACGGACCGCGCGCGGCTCGAGCGCCGGAGTCTCGCCCGCGCGCGCGAGCGCATGGCTCCTGACCCCGTCGACGTGGATGGCAGAGAAAATTGGTGGGACCTGTGCGACACGGGAGCGTTCGGAGGCGAGGGCGGCGGCGACCCTGGGCCAGGCCGGCTCCGGTGCGCCGCGACCGATGGCGTCGAGCTCGGCCCGGAGCTCGGGCGAGACGGGCCCGGTCTCGGTGGTGACACCGGTGGCGTCGAGCGAGTCGGTCGCGCGCCCGAATCCGACGCTCGCGAGGTACGTCTTCGACTCGGCGGTCAGGTAAGGAGCGAGCTTCGTTCCCTCTTCGATCAAGACGACGAGGAGGCCGGTCGCCGCTGGATCGAGCGTCCCGGCGTGGCCCACGCGACGGGTCCCGAGGCGCCGGCGCACCTGGGAGACGACGTCGTGGCTGGTCGGTCCCGCCGGCTTGTCGACGAGAAGGACCCCGCTCGGCGGGCTCACGGGCGCGCGCTCGTCGGACGGTCGCCCGCCAGATCGAACCGGAGCACCGGGTACGCCGTATCGCCGCCGACCGGCGTGAAGCCTTCGTCGAGCAAGGCGGGGATGCTGCCCGTCCACAGCTCCTCGTCGCGGGCCGGCGGCGCGACGTCGCGCGGGAGGGCCTCGACGAAGCGAGCGCCCGCTCGGACCCCCTCCTCGATGGCGCCTCGGATGAGGGCGCGGGCAACCCCGCGGCGTCGATGGGCGGGGTGTACCAAGAAGCAGCCGAGCAGGAGCGTCTCGTCGCGGCGTTCGCGCAGCACGGCGAGGCCCGCGTAGTAGCGCTGCGCGTAGGCCTTGGGCACCGACGCGGCCGGGGTCAGCTTGGCCCAGCCGACGATCGTGCCCGCGTCGTCCTCGGCAACGATGCCGCGCGTGTCGGCGGCGCCGCGAGCGAGACCGTCGCGGAGCTCACGCTCGTTCTCACCGGGCTCGAGCGCGCAGCGGGCCAGCCAGTCGTTCTTGTCGCCCTCGAAGTGGAGGTAGCGGCAATAGCAAGGCGAGCCGGTCGCCTCGAAGAGTGCGACGAGCCCGGCCGCGTCGGCGGGCGTGATCGGACGCACGACCGTCCCGTCTGTGCTCATCGCCGGGCGCGCTCCACCGCGGCGGCGAGGGTGAAGAGGCGCGCCTCTTCCCAAGCCGGCGCGATGATCTGGAGGCCGACGGGGAGAGGAGGCCCGCCGCCCGGCGGGGCGGCGCTGCCGCACGGAACGCTGATCGCGGGGACACCAGCGAGCGACGCCGGGAGCGTGCACACGTCGGCGAGGTACATCGCGAGCGGGTCTTGGATGCGCTCGCCGAGCCGGAACGCGACCGTGGGGCTCGTGGGTGTCGCGATGGCGTCGACCTCGGCGAACGCGCGCTCGAAGTCGCTACGGATGACCGCGCGCGCTCGCTGGGCGCGGAGGTAGTAGGCGTCGTAGTACCCCGACGAGAGCACGAACGTCCCGAGGATGATCCGCCGCTTCACCTCTCTGCCGAAGCCGGCGCCCCGCGTCGCTTCGTACATCGCCTCGAGCGAGGCGCCCGGTTTCTCGACGCGCAGGCCGTAGCGCACGCCGTCGTACCGCGCGAGGTTGCTCGACGCTTCGGCGGTGGCGATGACGTAGTACGTGGCGACCGCGAACCGGGTGGAGG
>CALKVR010001152.1 GCA_938004815.1 uncultured Polyangiaceae bacterium
TGGTATGACGGGCCGATGGCAGTCACCGAAGCGGAGTTCGAGAAGGCAGCCGACGTCGAGCTCGAGCGGCTGCGGAGCGCGCTCGACGAGTCCGGCATCGACGCCGAGGTCGAGCTCTCGATGGGGATCCTCAGCATCGAGTTTGCCGACGGGGCGAAGTACGTCGTGAACAGCCACCGCGCCGCGCGTCAGATCTGGATGGCGGCCGAGCGTGAGGCTTGGCATTTCGATCCCGACCCGGCGAAGGGCACGTGGACGGCCGCCAAGTCGGGCGACGAGCTGTGGTCGGCGATCCCGCGGGTGCTCGGCAAGAAGCTCGGCCGCGCCGTCACCCTCGACCGCTGAGCACGCTGGCCTGCCGTCGCCGCATCACGGCGATCGCACACGCCAAGAGGGCGACCCCCTCGAGAGGAGCGCGACCTCGAGGCAACCCCGCGCCGGCGGCGGTGCAGCTACCCTCGGGCTGGTCGTCGCGGCAGTACGGCGAGAACCCGTGGCGCGGCAGCGGGTTGCACGTCTCTTGGGGCGCGTCGTCGGGCGGGTAGCGCGCGCAGATCCCCGCGACGTCGTCGGGGTCGAGCGACCGGAGCTCGGTCGTGCCGCCTTCGTAGATCGCGAACATCGTCGCCTCGGGGAGATCGGAGTGCGCCATGCCGAGGAAGTGCCCGACCTCGTGCGTCAGCACGCTGAGCAGATCGAAGTCGACCGCCTCGTCGCTCACGCTGAGCAGGTAGTTGTCGGCGTTCAGCTCGATGTCGGCGTCGAGCAGCTCGCCCGAGTCGGGGTCGAACGTGGTGGTCGTGAGAGCGATGTTGTGCCCCGTGTCGCCGTGGGGCCAGCGCTTGGCGCGGACGACGATGACGTTCGCGTTGCCGGCGTCCTTGTTGTACTGCGTCTTGTCGCACGCGATTCGGCCGAGGTTCTGCACCACGAACCCGGGCGTGGTGCCGTCGCCGCAGTCGGCCAGCCGCCAGGCGTCGAACGCGAGCTCGGTCAGGATCTCGACCGTGTCGCCGTCGAGCTCGGCGCCCCCGTCCTCCTGCACGCTGAAGCCCATGCACCGGCTCTTCCACTTGAGGCGCGCGCAGCCCTCGGGCGCGGGCTCGCCGTCGCACGCGGGCTGCTCGTCGCACGTCGTCGTGAAGCAGTACGCAGCGGCGGGGCCTGCCCACGCGAGGGTGGCGAGGCTGGCGGCGGTCACGATGGCGAGGAGTCGCGCAGACAAGGCTTTCGGCAGTATTCTACCCCGATGCGCCTCCTCGCCGCTCGTCGGGCTATCGCGGCGTCTGCAGTTCTCGTCACGATCGGGGGCTTGGCCTCGGCCTGTGGCGACGATACGGCCGCGACCGAGCTGAACACCGAAGGCTTCGAGCCCATCGCTTGCGCCGCCAGCGGCAAAGCCGACCTCCTCGGCGAGCTGGTGCTGCCCGTCCCGGTCGACTACCTCGATCTGCGCGCCAACGGCCAGGTCGGGCCGCCCATCCAGAGCGCCGGCGACAAGTGCGCGTCGGCCGCCGACCTGAGCGCGTGCATCGACGCCGTCGACCAGGCGACGGCGGGCGGGGGCTTCAGCCTCGGGGACTGCCCCGACAAGTGCCCGACCTACTATCTGGTTTCGAACACCGCCGATCAGGTCGAGACCCGCATCACCCAGGCCGAGGTGCTGGCGTTCATCGCGCCGATCGACGGCCCCACCGACGCCGTCCTGGCGGTCGAGCTCGCGGGCTACACCGTGCCGTGCGGCGGCGACGAGCCCAGCGTGAAGCAGACCGCCGACGGCTACGAGGTGGTCGGTCGCTACACCGACGAGGGATGCGGCGATGGTCTCGCGGCGCGCATCCAGGTGAAGAGCGACGGCACCACGGTTCAGCTCGAGGAGGTCGTCGAGAGCCCGGGGCCCGGCTGCGACACGTGAGCGATCAGAACCCGTAACGCGCGCCGAACCCGGTGAGAAACCCGTTGAGGGTGAGGCCGAGCTCGAGGTCCAGCGCGAGATCGTCGATCGGGCGCCACGCAAAGTCGATGAGCGGGAGGGCGAGCCACGGGTAGACCACCGGCTTCGCCCCGCCGTCGCTCCAGCTCTTGTCGGGCTGACCGTAGCGCTCGGCGTCCTTGTCGAGCTGGTTGCAGTAGCGAAACGTGCCCGCAGGGTCGTTGGGGCCCTTGCACTTCTGGTAGGTCGCGGGGTCGCCCTCTTTGCCGTCCTCGGGGAAAGACTGCGTGCGGTGGATGTCGCCCGCGAGCACCCAGCCGAGACCGAAGCCGGCGCCGATCTTGATCGCCCCCTCTTCGCGTGGATCGAGCGGGATGACGTAGAGCACGTCGAGCGTCGCGGCCATGGCGACGAGATCGCTCTCGACGAGCTCCCACTCGGTGTCGGGCGTGTCGTGCGGCTTGAACGGCGTGGTGCCCAGGGCGTAGCTCGTCACGGTGAGCGACGAGACGAGGTCGACGTCGCCGACGCGTGCCCCGAAGGTGAGCCCGCCCCCCGGCCAGTACGTCGTCGTCCCCCCATCGGCGACGATGTTCATGACGAAGGTCGGGACCAAGAGGCCGCGAAACCGCGCCCCGAGCCAGTACTTCGGGCCCGTGTCCTCTTTCTTGCCGAGCGGCTTGGGCTTGTCGCCCTCGCCGTCCTTCGCCCCCTCACCGCCCGCGCCCGCTCCAGCGCCCGACGCTTTCTCCAGGGCGACCTCGATCGACTTCTTCTGCCCCTCGGTGAGGACGAGGGATCGCGTGAACTCCTGGAACCCCTCGGCGGTGACACGAACCTCGATCTTCTCATCGGCCGGCGCTCGCACCGGCTCGGTGAGGTCGGACACCTCGCGCCCCGCGACCATGACGCTGACGTCCACGCCCTTTGGGCGGATCGTCAGCGTGATCCGCGGCAGGCGCTTGTCCAGCTCCTTGGCCTTGGCGGAGGCCTGCTTGTGGGCGGCGCGGTCCTCGAGGTTCCAGCTCTTCTGCGGGGTCTCGCGGGCGAGCGAGTCGTAGATCTCCCACGCCAAGAAGAGCTCGCCGAGCGACAGGTGGCACTTGGCCAGCGCCGCGGCCGTCGCCGGCCGGTGCTTGGCCGACTCGGCCCGCTCGAGGAGCGGCGTCGCGGCTACACAATCGCCCTGCTTGGCGAGGGCCAGGCCCTTCCTGCCGTCTTCGGCGGGCCCGGCGCGAGCCGGCGCCGGGGCGAGGGCCCAGGTGACGCCGACCGCGGCGGCCACGAGAGAGCGGTGCACCCGGGCCATTCGTTCGGTCCGAGCATGCACCACGTGCGCCGCAGCGACAAATTGCGCTAGGCTTTCCGCCCGAATGCGGCAAGGCGTGGAAGATCGACCGCGGGTTCTCGTGGTCGACGACGAGAAAATGATCCGCGACATGCTCGCGGAGTTCCTCGGGATGGAAGGCTACGAGGTCCGGACCGCCGAAGACGGCGTCGCCGCCATCTCCGAGCTCCAACAGAAGGAGTTCGATCTCGTCATCAGCGATCTCAAGATGCCCCGGATGGGGGGCATCGCCCTGCTCGAAGAGATCGGCAAGACCGCCCCCAGCGCGCTCACCGTCATCATGACGGGCTTCGGCACCGTCGAGACCGCGATCGACGCGATGAAGCGGGGCGCCTACGACTACGTGCTCAAGCCGTTCAAGCTCGACGAGGTCGTGCACGTCCTCAAGCGCGGGCTCGAGAAGCAGCGCATGGCCGCCGAGAACATGCGCCTCCGCGAGGCGCTGAGCCTCTACAAAGTCAGCGAGGCCATCGCGGCCAGCCTCTCGCTCGACCAGGTCCTCGAGACCGTGGGCGACGGGTGCATCGACGAGCTCCGCGCCGATCTCGCGTCGACCTGGCTCGATGACGGCGAGGGCGGGTTCTTCGAGCGCCAGCGGCTGGTGGGGCCCGACGTGCCCTCGGGCGCGTACCTCGGTCGCGTCGCCGAGCGCGCCGTGTTCGAGCGCCTGCGGGCCGACGGCCAGCTCCTCGAGCAGGGCACGGCCGGCCTCGCCTTCTTCGCCGAGAAGCCCGACGTGCCGCTCGTCTCGACGCTGGCGGTGCCCCTCCGCGTCCAGGCGCGCACGATCGGCTGCATCGTGGCCGCGTCGTACACCCCCAACAAGCGGTTCGACGAGGGGCAGCGCAAGCTCCTCAGCATCATCGGCTCGCCCGCGGCCGCCGCCATCGAGAACGCCCGCCTCTACGAGGACCTCCAGGCCACGTTCCAGCAGACGATCGAGGGCCTCGCCAAGGCGATCGACAAGATGGATCGCTACACCTCGGGCCACTCGGATCGCGTCGCCGTCTACGCGGTCGTGCTCGCCAAAGAGCTCGGCCTCTCGGCGGCGCAGGTCGAGATCGTACGGCAGAGCGCGCTGATGCACGACATCGGCAAGATCGGCTGCGTGCTCAACCTCAACAAGCCGGGCAAGCTCACCGTCGACGAGTACGAGTCGTTCAAGAAGCACCCGTCGTACGGCCGCGACATCCTCGATCCGATCAAGTTCCTCCACCCGCTGGTCCCCGGCGTTCACCTCCACCACGAGCGCTGGGACGGCCGCGGCTACCCCCTCGGACTGGTCGGCGCCGACATCCCCCTCGTCGCGCGCATCATCTCGGTCGCCGACACCTACGACGCCATGACGAGCGACCGCTCGTACCGGCGCGCCCTCCCCCACAAGGTCGCGCTCTCCGAGGTCAAGCGCTGCGCGGGCTCCCAGTTCGACCCCGAGGTCGCGAACGCCTTCCACGGTTGCATCGAGACCTATCGCGGCGAACAATCTGCGAGCGGCAGCAAAGTGCCCGCCTAGCCTGGTTGCCAAGGCAGCCGCGTTGGAGTGCTCGATGGCGTTGGTCCCTGTGGTTTCACCCCCCAGGCCCCCCTCACGCGTGAGGGGGGTGTGAAAGAGCGCAGAGGTCAGGCGTTCTTCCTCGGAAGGCGCCGGTACGAGCCCATCCACGCGCTGCAGCGCGCGCTGGTCGACGCGCGGGTCGCGGGGAGCATCGGCGACGTGTTCTTGTTCCTCGAGCACGAGCCGGTGGTGACGCTCGGGCGCGGAGCCAAGGCCGAGCACGTGCTCTTCTCCGAGGACGCGCTGCGGCAGATGGGCATCGATCTCGTCGAGACCGGGCGCGGGGGCGACGTCACGTTCCACGGCCCCGGGCAACTCGTCGGCTACCCGATCCTCGATCTCAAGCCCGACCGGTGCGACCTGCGCAAATACGTGCGCTCGCTCGAAGAGGTGATGATCGAGATCGCGCGTGCCCACCACGTCGAGTCGGGCCTGTGTGACGGCAAGATCGGCGTCTGGGCCGATCTCGAGCGTCCGAGCGAATGGGCGGGCGAAGCGTGGGCTCGTTCGCTCGCGAAGATCGGCGCCATCGGGGTCAGGGTCTCGCGCTGGGTGACGATGCACGGCTTCGCCCTGAACCTCGATCTCGATCCGCAGAGCTTCGCCGTGATCGTCCCGTGCGGGATCCGCGACCACGCCGTCGGTTCCATCGAGCGCCTCGCCGGCCGCGCGCGCCCGGTGCGTGAGGTCGCGACCACGATCGCCCCCACGCTGCGCACCGCGATGGGCTACGCGGTCGACCAGGTAGAAGATCTGAGCGAAGTCGGCGCGGCCGAGCTGCTTTCGGTGATCACCCGGCGCGCCGCCGCACACGTCGCCGAAGAGGCGCGCGCGTGAGCGCGGTCCCCATCAAGGACCCTTGCCCGCGATGCGGCGGCCCGCCGGCGGCGGCGCGCGCACCGACACCGCGGAACCCGTTCTTGCCCAAGGTGAAGCGGCTCACCTGCGCCGTGTGCGGCCTCGTCTACGATCGGGGCGATCGGCCCTGGCAGCCCGGTGACACCGAGCCAGGCGAGGACCCCGACGCTCGATGAAGAACGCGCGACGGTGGCTGCGGCGCGCTGGCGCCGGCGTGGTGATCCTCCTGTTCGGCGCGTTCCTCGCCCCCGAGGTGATGGTGCGCGTCGCCAAGTCTCGCGCCAATACATGCCTCGCCCAGGCGGCGGCGGTGCGCGGGCCGGAGCTGCCCGATTGCGGCCACATCATCCATGACTTCGAGCTCCCCTCCGCGGTCTCCTACACGAGGCACGACGCGACGTACCGCGCCGAGGAGCTGTACGCGCGCGTCGCGATCAACCGCTACGTCGACGCGGCGGTCGGCGCGCCCGACCCCGAGCGCCTGCACCGCGCGTCCTTCGGTCTCCAGCGCGCACAAGAGATCATCGACAAGGGCTCGCAGCGCATCAGCCTCGAAGAGCTCGGCCCGGTCGTCGGCGCGCCGCACCTCGGCAAGTCATCGGCGTCGCTCGGCGATCGCACCACGCTGCTGCGGCAGCCCGAGTACTCGGGGCTGTGGTCGGTGCGCGTGGTCGTGCTCGACGCCGCCCTCCTCGAGGGCGATCTCGACCTCGCCGGCGACATCGCGGAGCGATACGCCGAGTGGGACCCGCGCGACGCCGATCTGCGCACGGCCGTGGCGGCGGTGCTCTGCATGACGAACCCACGCCGTGGCCTCGAGCTGCTCGAGCGCGTCCCGCGCGACCGCGCCGAGCGGCGCTACGCCAACATCCAGCGCAACTTCGGCGAGGTGGTCGCGCTCCAAGACGCCTGCTCGGCGAGGCTCGGGGAGGAGCCGCCCCCGCTCCCGCCCTCTGCCGGCGCCGGAGAGGCCGACGCGTACGAGGTGCGCCTCGCGACGGCCCTGCGCCTGCCGCAGCGAGGCCTGCATCGAGACACGCTGGTCTCCCGCGCGGTCGACCGCCTGCAAGGCGAGGGCGCGGGGGGCATCGATCCCGCGGTGCCGTTCGCCCGCGCCATGCTCGCCGCCTTCGTCTTCGCGGAGCCGGGCCCGGTGGATCCGGCGCTCGCTGTCACGCTCGTCTCACCCCGTCCCAACGAGGGCGCGCTCGCTCCGCGCCACCTGTCGCTTTCGTTCCTGCTCGACGCGCCGCCCGGCCTGCAGCCTCGCGCGCCGGCCGCCGTCCTCGAGCAGGGCGGGCGAGCCCTCCTCACTCTCTCTTCGCGGGCGGTGGCGCCGGAGCAGGAGCGCGGGCTCCGCGAGGCGGCGGCGATGGTGCTGACCCATGCCGCTGCCGGCCGAGCCCGCAGCGGCGACGCCGCCGAGGCCGACCGTCTCGCGGTCCTGGCCGCGGCCGCACGTGGCCTCTCGCCGCGCGAAGCGGCGCTCTCGAGGGC